>JANWKO010000094.1 GCA_025451335.1 Gammaproteobacteria bacterium | reverse complement strand
CAGAAAATGTGATGATTGTCGATCTTTTACGTAATGATCCTTCTCGGGTTTGTGATGACCACAGTGTTAAAGTACAACAATTATGCGGACTAGAAAGTTATTCGACAGTGCATCATTTAGTTTCTGTCGTAACGGGAAAATTACAAACTCATTTAAATGCGATTGATTTATTGTGCGCCTCTTTTCCTGGAGGATCCATTACCGGGGCTCCGAAAATACGCGCGATGGAAATTATTGCTGAAATTGAACCAACTAGAAGAGGTCCGTATTGTGGCAGTATAGGTTACATAGGATTTAATGGAGATATGGATACGTCTGTTGCTATACGAACCTATGCGATAAAAAAGAATTTCGTAACGTTTCAAGCAGGTGGAGCAGTTGTGTTAGATTCCGATCCTTTATCGGAATATCAAGAAACGTTAATCAAAGCTGAAGCCCTTATAAAAGCACTCGTCCAATGATACTTCTTATTGATAATTATGATTCATTTGTTTATAACTTATCGCGTTATGTTGGTGAGTTAGGATTTGAGCGAATTGTTAAGCGAAACGATGAAATAAGTTTGGATGAGATTAGCTTATTACAACCATCGCATATAATTATTTCTCCTGGACCTTGTGCGCCTGATCAAGCTGGTATCTCATTGGCGTTGATTCAACGTTTTGGTGCGGTGATTCCTATTTTAGGTGTCTGTCTGGGACATCAAGCAATTGGGCAAGTTTATGGAGGAAAAGTTACCCGAGCCAAGCATCCCATGCATGGTAAATCTTCTTTTATTTCTCACAATCAAACTGGCTTATTTCTTGGATTAGAAAATCCATTAAAAGTTGCTCGCTATCATTCTCTCATCGTGAGTGAAGAAAATTTGCCGGAAGAATTAATTATTACAGCACGGAGTCCAGAACAAGAAATTATGGCTTTGATGCATCGTCGATTTCCAGTGTTTGGAGTGCAGTTTCATCCAGAATCTATTCTCACGCAAAGTGGATATCAAATTTTGCAAAATTTTCTAAACCTAGGCAATTCAACTGGTTAAAGTTTTCATTGATTCAATCCATCTCTCGATTTAAGATAAGTGCCTCGAAGATAATGGGAAGCTGTCACGTAATCCCATTCTGTCCATACGGCGTATAATATCAAGGAAGATTAATCATGAAAAAATTTTGGAATCATTGGTTAGTATATTCAAGTGTATTCTTGACAGCTACAACTTCAGCTTTTGCTCAAACAGATAATTTTTTAGATGGTGTTGCACGAGGTCAACTCAGTGGTGATATGTCTTCATATTCTGCAGGTGCTGCAGCAGTAGAAGCTGGGCCGCGTAATTATCGAGTTTCAGGCACGGTAGGCTTGAGAATGAATCCTCGCAATCGAATAAAAATAACAGGCGAATGGCTTTGGCAGGATATTGATTACGGTGGTTTTTTCACGGATACGACGCGTGAGTGGGTGCAACAACCTGCAGTGGGTTTAGGTTATCAATTGGCTTTAAATAATCGTTTCATAAATTATTTCGATCTCGGTGGATATTATTCACATGCTCCAAGCAAGACATTGATTAATGTTGATTTCTTGGATGTGCCATCAGGAAATATATTTACCGAAATGCGTCGTATTGCTGGTTCGACCGCAGGCGGAGCGAATGCAGGTGTACATTTTCATCCTTGGTGTGGAGCAGAAGGTAGTTTAGCGCTAAATTGGGATGATGTTGTTTATGATAACCAAAATACGGATAGAGTCACTGCTAAGGGTTTTGGTGGAACTGTTGCATTAACACAAGATTTGCAAGCATTTGGTCAAGATTTTGAAATGGGACTGTCTGCTGCCATCCGTAGACCATTTGATTTTTATCGTGCTGAGTTGAATTGGGTTAATCCTTTGCCTGGCAGTCAATTATTAATAGGTATTTTTGGTGATTACAATCGAGGTAAAGATGAATTACCAAATACAGGATTGGTAGGCTTGAATTTATCTTTCGCCGTAGATGCGCCTGTCTCACGTACTAAAACGGGTAAAGGCATCAATCCTGATTCCTTGCTTGCCTGGGTTAATCAACCTGCTGTTTACATGCCACAAGTTTTGGCAATTAGTGACGAAGCTATTAATCAATGTACTGTAGGAGCTGGACCCGGTTTTAGAGGCCAGATTGCTGACGTTAAGCTATCTGATTTGCCATTAGATCTATCGCATCGTTTTACTGGAAACGGTCCTTTCACATTTACACTTACCAAAAGTTCGGGTAATGCGCAAATCGATGCGAGCGGTAAAGTCACTGCTACAGTGCCGTCCACGAATGTAGTTGTAACAGCATCAGGTCCATGTGGCGGTCCTGCGAGCACCAATAGTTTCAATATAACAGCGTCATAACCTAATGGATACGCAGAAATTTACAAAAGAAAAGGATTATACAGGGAGAATAATGATGTTAAGAAAGATATTATCAGTGATGATGTGCGCTTCTTTACCGATGGCTTGCTGGAGTTGGGGGTCTGGATTTTATGTTGGTGGTGGTATGGGGGCAGACACAACAGATTATTATATAAAATCTTATATTAAACAGGATCCTTCACAACAAAAATTTAGTGTCATCAATATATTAGATGGCGGGGCTGCGCAAGGTATTTTTGGCACACTTTTTGGTGGTTATAGCATTATACGTCAAGCGTTTTATTTTGCCGGTGAAGCGAATTATAACGGTAGTACGGCCGCTTATACTACGACAAATAATGAATTTGATCATTCTACTTTTCAATCATCAGATACCAGAATGAAAATGATTCCAAATTGGGGACTGAGTCTCATTCCTGGTTGGTTTATGTTTCAAGATTCAGCCCTAATTTATGGTAGAGTGGGATATGCGGGTAGCGTATTTCGTGTGGATACATCGGATACTTCTTTAGCAGACATTACCCATACTATAAGCGGCTTTCGTTATGGTGCTGGAATCGAAAAAAGAGTTTACAAGAATTTAGGTTTGAGATTTGAGTATAATCACATTATTTATGCGAGTAGTACCATATATCACGTAGATGCTTCGAATGGTGCTATTACGCCTAAACAAACTGTTATTATTCCACAAACAAATCAATTTGAATTTGGATTGGTTTATAGATTTTGTTAAGAAATTTTGGGTTTGTTGATATTTTTAAAGAATATTAATGGACCCAAATAGTGGCTGTTGAGGATAAGCCTTGGTCTAGCGAATTGTCAACAGCTCATAATTTCACGCGCTATTGAGCTTTTTTAAATCCCATTTTATCAAAATGACCTTCTAGCTCATCAATATTATTAAAACGAATTTTGAGATAACCACCACCGCGATCTTCACAATCAATTTGAACACGGTTCCCTATGTGATCGGAAAGCGCATTTTCTAAATGTGTGATATTAGGATCGTTGTAAGGACTATCAAGATCAGTTGGAGTATGCAATTTTTTAGCTTCTGCTTCAATTTTTCTAACACTCCATGATTTCTGAATGGACTGTTCTGCTAAGGCGAATTGTTGATGAGTTGGAATTCCAGCCAGGATTTTGCCATGTCCTTCTGATAATTTTCCGGAAATTAATAAATCTTGGACGCGAGGATCGAGCTTCAATAGTCTTAATGCATTAGTAATTTTTGCGCGGGACTTACCAACTGCCGCTGCGACTTCTTCATGTAAATAATGAAATTCATCAATTAAACGTTGATAAGCGTGTGCTTCTTCGATGGGATTGAGATCGGTACGATTAATGTTTTCAATGATGGAAGCTTGTAATGCTTGTTCATCAGTGTAATTACTGACAAGACAACTAACTTCTGTTAAACAAGCTAGTTGAGCAGCCCGCCAGCGTCTTTCCCCAGCGATGATTTCATACTTACCCTGCGATGCAGGTCTAACGATAATAGGCTGCAATAACCCACCTGTTGTCTTGATTGACTCAGCAAGTTCTTGCAATTGTTCGGGATCAAACTGACGTCGTGGTTGGTATTTTCCACGAGCCAGTTGGTCGATTGAAAGTTGTAGAAGTGTTGGCTTGGTTTTCATGGTTTTCAGAGTAAAAAGTTTTAGCTATTTTATCACAAATTTTTGGGAATCGGGCATTTCTTCGTTTCATGAAACGAAAAAAATACCCGCATCGTTATATTAAGATCTTTTTATGTCATTGTTTTATAAAATATTATAACTTGAACCTTGTTTCCTGACACTCATCAGTCATAATTGAGACATCATGGTCAGTCGCCTCACCTAATGCAGTCAATTCTAAATCCTTCTTAGCTGCTTCAAGGTTTACGATTGCTGCCTCATTTTTGGGGTCAATTTTAATTGAATCTTCTAAATATGGGATGGCTTCAGCAGGTCTTCCTGACATAATAAGCGCGCAGCCAAGATTATCTAATATGTATTTTGTCTCAGTGGAATTCTTTTCTAATAGTGTTAGCAACTTGCGATAAGCTTCGACAATATCCCCATATTGTTTTAACTCGATAAGTACTCTTCCATACCTTTTTAATTCATTTACATCGTTGGGATATACTTGTAAATATTTTTCCAAATTCAATTTTGCTTCTTTGAAAGATTATCCTTAGATTTGAAAAAGGCATTTGGTAGCATGTTTGGTTTTTCAGTTCAGAATCTTTGGTATATGCGTCAATTTTATCTGGAGTCAAATATTATCCAAATCTCCAGCGCCTCGCTGGAGAAATTGCATGGCGGTCTAATTTAGTTATTTTAAGCAAAGTTAAAGAAATTTCAGCAAAAGAGTATTATTTACAAGCGGTGAAGGAACAGGGATGGAATCGTGAAGAACTCACATTTCAGATTAATACTCAAGCCTTTGAGCGCCATCGTCTTGCAAAGAAACAACACAATTTTGAAAAAGCACTGCCTCAGCACCTCGCAGAACAAGCAGATTTGACCATGAAAGATATTTACATGCTGGACACATTGGGGTTAACTAAACCTGTTCTAGAATCAGAAATTGAAAATCGTATGGTTAGTAAAATAAAGGCTGTTATGTTGGAGTTAGGGTATGGATTTGCTTTTATTGGTAATCAATATCGTATTGTTGCAAACAATGGAAATGAATATTTTATCGATCTTCTTTTTTTATAATCGTCGATTAAAGTCATTAGTAGCGATGGAAATTAAACGCGGGAAGTTTGAACCAGAATATGCTGGTAAAATGAATTTTTATTCAAATTTATTGGATGATTTTGTGCGAGAACAAGAAGAAAACCCATCAATTGGAATTATCTTATGTTCTGAACGAGATAAATTTGAAGTAGAATATGCATTACGCGGATTGGATAAACCCGTGGGTGTGTCTGAATTTAGATTAACTAAAACTTTACCAGAAGAATTAAAAGATAAGTTACCTAAAGTTGATGAGTTAGAAGAACAAATTTTGAAAGAGTTTTCTATTTTAGAAAATGATTCAATTTTGGAACAAGTTTAGCGATGATAAACTCATTTATCATACAAAATCTATTAACGTAGGGGAATTTCTCGAAGATAACGAAGTTTGAACTATTCGAAACAATTTTTAGCAACCAGATCACATAATTAACACTTCAGAGTCTTCTGAGAAAATCTATAACCAAATAAATTGACATCTCACCAATAACTTATAAAATTAATCTTAATTGATAATCAAAATTACCCAGCCAGCATTAAATTAAATAAATTTGATACAAATCGCGGATGATACAAAAGAATAGGAGAGTGTGAAATGTCCAACCCACGTATGATTGTTAAAAAAATTCATTTTAAACCAAATTGGAGCAAAGGGTTATGCTTTAAAGATCAGAAAGCCAAAAATCTATTTATCAAAGAGATTTTTAATGCACTTGATGAAGAATTGACAGCCGAACCATATGCTAGTAGAGGTGATAGTTATATTGTTGATGAAATTTATCAAAGCCAATGTGGCTATTCAGTTTATTTCAAAAAAACCCATTTATTTGTTTGTATTTTGAATAATAGCCTAGGTCAAAAAAAATTACACGAAATAAGTGGTGGTTATTCTGAAATAAAAGATTTACCTATTGGGCTTGATTATGTAAGAGATGAAAATGGCACTATATTTTGTAAGACAACCAATGAGATCATACATCCATTAACTGTCACTGAACAAATATCGTTGACACCGCAATTAATAGAAATTTCACTAAATAAATATCAAATTTCAAAAGAAGATAAAGCAATAGTTGAATTTGCTCCAGATTGGGACAAAGACATTAAATATTATGATAAGCAAGCGAAAAAAAATTTCATAAATGATATTTGTGAATGGATTAAAGATAATCGAAATACTGAAGAAAAATTTTTCTTAATAAAACGTGCTAGCGTTGATACTAATTGCTTTTTACATATTGCAATTAATGATCCATTAAAAACACCCGAAATGTTTTGTTTTAAAAAACTGAAGCCAGAAATTAAAGATGCACCCGTGCCTTTTCTTCCAGAAAGGTCTCACTTTGTGTCAGAGGAAAAGTCTAAGCATTTCTCAGCTTTTTACAGAGATTCATATACGCCTGCAAAAGGTTATGATTTGAAATCATATTTAAACGCAAACATATTGCATTTTTCCAAGCTACAAAAGAAAGATGTTTCCAGTCGTGAATTAAATCACGATATAAAAAAAGATGTTAGAAAACTAGTAATTGATTTTTAAGCCATTGACGCAAGGATGCGACTATGAAAGATAAAAGGACTTATCTAGCGGAAGTTAGAACTTTTTTTGGCAGCTATATCTTAACTGCTCGAGTTGCCGCCATAAAAATTTCTTAAATTCTGTTATTCAGGATACAAAGGAGGTAATGGATCTGGTAATTGTTCATTTTTAAAACCTTTACGTCTGGCGAAATTTAATAAATTGTATTTTTTATTTTTTTGGAATTGTTGGAATGCAGTCAATAGCGCATATCCGTTCCATTTCATTCGTTCGTCTGAATAAAGTGCTTTTTCTAAAGCTTCAACTTCTTTTTTCAAGGTTTCATCACTTATTGTTTCTCGTAATTTGCCTAGACTGCAAGGTGGATTTGGCCATCGCGATTTAGCCCACATTAGTAAAAGTCTTTGTGTTAAAACACAGTCACCTTTTTTGCATCCCTCTGCAAACAATTTTTCATTGAATTGTGATGAATGTGTTGAGTCATGAATATCTTCAGGAGTATTTGAATTTAAAATAACATTTTTAACTGATTTATTTTTCCAAATCCAAAATAGTGTGCTTAACCAAGTTACGAGTAAAATAATGGCGACCCAAAACCAAATTGAAAGATGAATGATAATGTTTTCATTTTTGGCAGACTGCAAGGTTTTGGAATTATTACTGTGTAACCCTGGAGTAATCATGCTGATATTGGGAGCATTTTTTACAGGAGGATTTGGATTTGTGGTAGGAAGAACAGTGGCAGTAGTTGATCCCGAATTAATGATTTTTCCTTGAACTTGTACATTGATTGTCTTTAATTCTGCGCTAGCATTTGAGTTCGTTTGTGTATTCCACCAATTTAATTTCAACGCAGGAATAGTGAATGATTGTGGTTGGTTTGGTATGTAAGTGATAGTTTGTTGCCAAATTCCAATCACTGTATTGCCTTGCAAATTATTATTGCGATGAGGTGTATCGGTATAGACATTAACGCCGGGAATTTTATCTACCGGTAAATCTGGAATTTGATCAGCCCGCAAACCATCTGCTTCAATAGAAATGGTACGAGTGATTGGATTGCCAGCTTCCCATCGATTAGGATCAGAAGACCACTTTTCAGTTAAAGCGATATGTCTTGAGGGTAACCAAATTTTTCCTTGATAATTATCAGGAATTTTTTGTACGTTTAAAGTAAATGATTGTGTCCCTAAGTTAACAGTATTGCTGGAAGCCATTAAAAAATCAATTTGAGTAGCACGAAAATGCGCAGGGGGTATCACAAGTTTCCCAGCTTTATTAGGATAAATCGCAAAAGTTTTTTCAAAAACATTAAAATGTTCACTATTGATTATGCTTTGATAATATTTTTCATTACCCACTTGAGCTAATAAACCATCCTTTATTTGCGGTGGTTCTAATATGGAATTGTCTAGTTGCGCGCGATAAAATAATTTAAATGTATATAAAACCTGACTTTGGATGTATGGGGATGTGGTATTTATTTCAGCTTTGACAAATGCAGAAGTATTTTGTTGTTTATTAGAAAGAACAGCAGACGCTTCTTCAACCCATAGTTTGCGCGAAGCTGATTTAGCGTTACCGAAGTTGATTTCTGGAATGATTAACTCCCCAGTCTTTTTAGGTTCTAATGTGACTTGCCAATAGGTTTGAGATTGAGTGATACCGTTCAATACATTAATTTGTGCTCCATAATGTGTTCCTACAATATGAAAATCCGTTTCTAAGGGCGTAAAGTCGGGACGAGTATTGTTATGAATATTTTTCAATTGATAAGTAATTGTGAAAGACTCGCCAAAAGCTAATTTATCGCGAGACAACTCCATTTCTATTGTGTTTGCATGGGATATGCTACAAAAACAAAAGAGACTTAAAAAAATGAAAAAAAGAACCAAATTTTTAGCACTATAAGTAATCATTTAATAATCTCCTTCACTTAGTGTTTCGCTATTGTTATGTCGACGCAAATAATCACGTAGAAATTTTTGCCGTAGTAAACCACCTGGATCTTCTTGCACGCGTCGTAGCAATTGGTTCTGATCTTCTTGTTCTTGATTAAAAGAGGGATTATTTTGCGCTTGTTTTATTTGCGAAGTATTATTTTGTACTTGTTGTGGCGCTTTGTTAACGGAATCAGTTGTAGATTGATTACTTTGCGATACATTATTTTGTGCTCGTTGAGGTGTCGTATTGTTTGAATTATTTGCAGATTTATTGTCAGGTAGATTTTTGTGGAATTCATCGTTTGGATTATTTGTTAAAGAAGAATTTTTTGAATTGGACGGGTCTTTTGAGTAAGAAGAATTATTTGAGCTAATAGAATCGCTTGAATTAGAAGTGTTATTTGAGCTGGCAGGGTTGCTTGAGTTAGATGCGCCATTTTGGCTAGCAGAGTTGCTTGAATTAGAAGTGCTATTTGAGTTATTAGAATTGTTTGAGTTAGAAGCGCTATTTGAGCTAGTATTGCTTGACTTAGAAGAGTTATTTGAATTAGAAGATTTATTTGAACAAGTCGATTGATTTTGCTGCGACTGTTTCTTTAATAATTTTTTTACGATTTCACGATTAAAAATTGCGTCATTATTTTTTGAATTTAAAGCGATCGCTTTATCGTAAGAAGCTATGGCTTCTTGGAGATGACCTAAAAAAGCAGCGGCGTTACCTGCATTATACAAATGGTCACTTGTTTTTTGCTTTTTAAACTCTTGTAAAGCTTGTTCAAAATTACCAGCACGATACTGTGCAACGGATTGCCAATCTTTATTTTCAAAAACTTTGGCAGCTTCTTTTGGCTTACCTTTTTGCAAAAGTTGCATGCCTTGTTGATCTGATGTGTGCCACAAATCAGACCATTGCCAAGCAAACAAAGAAATGGGATAAAAGAGAAACAGTCCTAAAATCCAACGCAAGCTTCTTTTCATACCGTTTTCTCACGCAATATCAGCATAACAAGTGGAATCAATAATAAACAAAACCAAGGTCCTGCATCTCGCCAGAATTTGGCATCTTCCACATTTTGATCTTTAACAGTTTGATTTCCAGAGTAACTCTGTAAAATGTTTTCAATATCTGTAGCATCTGGTGTAAAAAGATTGAAAGATCCGCCTCCTATCTTA
This sequence comes from Gammaproteobacteria bacterium, assembly GCA_025451335.1. GTDB lineage: Bacteria > Pseudomonadota > Gammaproteobacteria > DSM-16500 > DSM-16500 > JAJPGW01. Next base: position 16,257 of record JANWKO010000094.1, on the reverse strand, counting down.
GCTAATTCTTTCAATGCAGAGATAACAGCTTTTGTTTCGGAATTCGATGGGAGCATGGCTAAAATATTCAATTGGTAGCCTGCTTCGCGAAGCGCTTTTGCAGCGGTCCAGCTATTGGTAGTCGGCTCGCTGCAAGTTATTAACAATACGCTGCTATTTTGAACATCGGATTGTTTTAATAATGTCAAAGCTTCTGTCAATCCTTGTCCTATGTCAGATCCTGAAAGTGGCATTATTTGCGGATGTAATTCATCTACTATACCTTTTAACGTGTTGGCATCTTGTGCCAAAGGTGATGCAACAAAAGCTTCACCGCTAAATGCGACCAAACCCATTTGGGTATTTTGACTGTTAGTGATTAAATCTCGAATTTTAAATTTGGCACGTGATAAACGTTCTGGAGTGAGATCATTGGTTAGCATGGCTGGTGAAAGATCTAATACAAGCATAGTTGAATTGATATCTCGATAAACAGGCAATTGCGTCTTTTGCCAAGATGGTCCCGACAAAGCAAAAATGGCAATGATGAAAAAGAACAATAAAATACTATAAAAAAAACGTTGAGATTTCATTTTATTCTCTTGCAATAATTTTGCCAGTAAATGTGGATCACAAATTTTTTGCCAAGGATTTTTTTGTCTTGAAGAGCATATTATCCAAGTGAAATAGAAAAGAGCAGGAATCAAAGCTAATAGCCAAAATGGACGGATAAAATGTATCATCATAAGCGTGACTTCGTTCTATAAAAAGGAAAAATGAATATTGAAATTAACAGTAAAGCACCGGATAATGGCCAATAAAATAAAGCAGTAATAGGCCGTACAGTATTGATTTCAGAATTAATCGGTTCTAATTCACTAATGGCATTTAATACATTACCCAGAGCTTTTTCATCTTCTGCTCGAAAGTATTTCCCTTGTGTGAGATCTGCAATTTTCTTTAAAGTCGTTTCATCTAAATCGGAAGAAGGATTAATCATTTGTGGTCCAAAGAACCCTGAAATCACCATTTGTGATGCGCCAATGCCCACAGTGTAAATTTTTATTTTATTGTCTTTTGCAAGTTGAGCAGATTCAATGGGATTTAGATTACCGCTATTATTTCCTCCATCTGTGAATAAAATTAAAATTCTACTATTTATATCTTCCGAACGTAATTTTTTTACCGCCAATCCAATCGCATCGCCAATAGCCGTATAACCTCCAGCTAAGCCAATCGTAGCATCATCAAGCATGCTATGAACAGTTTTGCGATCGTGAGTTAATGGTGTTTGTAAATAAGCTTTGCTGCCAAATAAAATTAAACCTAACTTATCACCTTGCCGCTTTTCTATGAAATCTACTGCTACATTTTTAAGAATTTGTAAACGATTCAAAGTGTGATTATTTTTCTGCAAATCTGGAATTCCCATGCTTTGTGAAAGATCAATAGCCAACATAATATTACGGCTTGATTGGTTAATTGGCAGAGGCTTGCCAAGCCAGCGAGGATTGGCACAAGCTATTATTAATAAAAGCCAAATAGCGAATTGAAGCAATTTTCTGAATTGACGTGCGGTATTAACATGTATTGAAGCCTGTTCATTAAGAGATTGAATTCGAGATAAAAAAGGTATCTTTAACATTGCTTCATTTTTTTTCTCTTTTTTTGGCCAATATTTTAAAAAAAACCAAGGTAGCGGCAATAATAAAAAAACATAGGGCCAAGCAAAAGTAAACATTGAATTGTTCTCCACTTTAAGCGATATCGTTACGTTTCATATTTTCATTTCTCAAATTACTTTTTGAAATCACTTTTAACCAATTGCGTGTTAACACAAATAATGGCGTGGAATCAGTTATATTGTTCTTTTGATAAGGAGCATCCGTTAACAAGCCTCCATCTTTTTGAGTAAATTTTATCGTCTTACCACTACGATTCAGAAATTCCAGCCATCGGTTACCTGATAAACCTGCAATATCTTCACGAGGAAAATAATAAAGTGCGGTCCGGCGTAACAGCGTAGAAATTTCAGCAGCTGCATTGATATTGGGATTTTCTTGCATTTGTTGTTGCAGCTTATTGAGTTTTGTTAATGCAAATTTAACAGTATGCCTATTTCGCATTAATTTATATAAAAAATAAAATGTGCAACTAAATAATAAAAAAATTATCAAATATACAATTATCCAGCCAGGAGCAATAGGCCACGTGTGAATAGGTTGAGGTAAATGAATATCTTTTAAGTGTTGTAACTCTATATCCATTGTTTGTTAATCCTCTTGTTCTTAATTAGAAACTATTCAATATTCTTTGGCAAATTGAAATAAATCCTGGGTACATAATGTTTCTAAGTGAATGCTATATTTATGCGAAAAATCAATTAAGTTATTTAGTTTATTTTGAAATTGCTGCTGATATGCTTTTCTATTTTTAGCCATATCCATATTAAACAAAGCAGTCTTTTCGCCGTCTGTTACCATGTATTGATAGGCTGGCGGAGGTTCGGCTTCAAATGGATCATACACAAAAATCATTTTTACTTGCGCACGTTCTGCAAGTTGTGAAATTACTTTTTTATTAATATCATTCCAATGTAAAAAATCACTTAAAACATAAATTAAATTGCCAGAGCGCACTTCCCGTTGCATATTCAATAACAAATCATGCAAGCAATTTTTTGCAACAAAAGCGGGTTGTAATTTTGAGCATTCGGCTAGTGAATTTAAAATAGTTAAAAATTCACGCTCACGCGCTTGAGGTTTATATAAAAATAGGTTGTCTGGGGTCGCAATACAAGCACCAATTTTTTCTCGTTTGTTTAGATAATTCCAGCCTAAGATGACTGCCTGATTAATCATCTTTACGGATTTAAACATACATCGAGTACCAAAAAACAAACTTGGACTTAAATCGATGGCTAACCAGATCATTCGTTCTCTATCTTCTTGATAGACTTTGACTTGCGGTTGTAAACTGCGTGCTGTAACGCGCCATGCCATATGTCTGACGTCATCGCCGGGTTGATATTCGCGTGTTGAATCAAGTTCGATACCGCGTCCACGAATTTTTGCAATGTTTCGTCCTGTTAGTGCTTCTTGCGATTTTTTTTGGATTTGGGTTGGATTGATGATAATTTTACGCAAAACAATCAATTCTTCCAGCGTTACTTCTGTGCTAGATGAAATTGGATCTTTGGAAATGAGTTTGTTTCTCATGTTTTTCTGCTCTTAAGGAATCGCTACCCGTGAAATAATTGTTTTGATGACATCATCGGTTGTCAACCCTTCCGCTAAAGCTGTGTAAGATAAAATAATGCGATGACGTAAAACATCATATGCTATTGCTTGAATATCTTCAGGAGTCACATATTCTCTTGCTTGCAACCAGGCACGTGCTCGAGCAGCACGGTCTAAAGCAATGCTGGCACGTGGGCTTGCTCCATAACGTATCCATTGTTTTATATCATTGCCATAACGTTCTGGTTTTCGAGTTGCGATGACTAATTCAACTATATATTGCAATAATGCTGGACTCATATGTAAATTTAAAACTTGTTCGCGCGCGGTAAATAACGTTTTTTGTTGAATCATCTCGGGTTTGTGTAAGTAGAATGGATTTTTATGTAATGCTTCTGAACGTGCAAGTTCGACAATTTTGCTTTCATATTCGGCAGAAGGATAATCCATTTTAACATACAATAAAAAGCGGTCGAGTTCCGCTTCAGGTAAGGGATAGGTTCCTTCTTGTTCAATTGGGTTTTGAGTTGCCATGACTAAAAATAAATCTGGCAATGGATAAGTTGTATTACCAATGCTGACTTGTCTTTCTGCCATAGCTTCTAATAGAGCAGATTGAACTTTTGCAGGAGCGCGATTTATTTCATCAGCCAAAATAAAATGATTAAAAATGGGCCCTTTTTGAAAATCAAATGTGCCTCGGTCTGGTCGATAAATTTCTGTTCCGGTGATATCACCAGGTAATAAATCCGGAGTAAATTGAATGCGTTTAAAATGCGCTTCTAAACCTGAGGCTAGTTCTCGTATGGACTTTGTTTTAGCCAAGCCGGGTGCGCCTTCCACTAATAAATGACCATCACATAAAATTGCTATTAATAATCGATCGATGAGGTCGCTTTGGCCTAAAATTCGTTGATTTAAATATCGACGAAAATGATCGATTTTTGTAAAGATTTCAGTTTGAACAGTAGAATGAGTGAGCGTTTGTTCCATATAGGCTATCCTTTCAATTATCGATGCTAAGAATATAGTGGCAAACTTATTTGAGTTCAAGGCGGTCCATTTAAAACGATTTAATCAGCTGGAGTTTCCTTTAATTTTTGTTAAAATCCACTCATATTTTGCTAAAGGAATAGTATTATGTTTAATCGAGCTTGGAATGTAGCTTCGTATCTTATATCAACTATAGATGCGAATCTTGAAAAATTTTCACCTTCAACCATTATTGTTTGTACCTTTGCAGCAACTCTTTTCATTCAAAATAGACATAAGATGCATCTACATTACGATACAAAAAAAATTAAAAAGAACTTGATTAATAGAGCAATACGATGTCTTGAAGCGACTCCTATTGTTGGACCTAAAATAGCAGCATCTGTCATTTATAATCAAGCAAATGATTTTTTGTTAGAAGTAAAAAATCAAGTTGATCAATCAAGATCAGAATGGAAGATTATTAGTAAATTACCTGATGAAGGTTTGTCAGAAGAAGAAATAAAAGAAAGATTTAAAAATTTACAAGCCCATTACAAAGCAGGTCGTCTGTCTGGTGCTGTCTATGCAGAATATGATGAAAAAGTTTCTAGTTTATTGCAATTTGTCTGGAGTAAAACGGCTCTGACCAATCCTATGCATTCTGAATGGCCATTGATTAATTTTATGGAAGCAGAAGTGATTGCAATGTGTCAACATTTATTGCATGGTGAGCCCGGTGGGCCGGGGATCATGACTCATGGTGGGTCGACCAGTATTTTAGAAGCGTGCAAAGCTTATGTATTTCAAGCTAGAAAAAAAGGAATTGAATATCCGGAAATTATTGTTCCTGACTCAATTCACGTTTCATTTGATAAAGCCGCTAAAATTTTGAATGCAAAAATAATTAAAATTCCTGTCGATGCACAAACCGGTGCAGCAGATGTAAAAAGAATGGAAAAATCTATTTCGAAACATACTTGTATGATGGTGGGATCAGCACCTTCTTATCCATTTGGTATAATCGATCCGATTTCAGAATTAGGTAAGATTGCTTCAAAATATCATATTCCTTTACATGTAGATGCTTGTCTAGGTGGTTTCATTACTGTATTTGCCAATGATGCTGGATTCAAATTACCGCCTTGCGATTTTTCCGTACCTGGTGTTACAAGTATTTCGATCGATACGCATAAATATGGTCAAACTCCAAAGGGAACATCTGTTTTATTATTTAATCAAAATTCATTAGCAACACCCACTCATGTTCATTTGGATTGGGTTGGGGGTACATATGTGACGCCCGGTATTGATGGTTCAAGAAGCGGAGCGGATATCGCTACTGCTTGGACCGTATTGTGCCATAAGGGCAAGCGTGAATATGTGGAAGAAACTAAAAAGATATTAACTTTGCAACGTGCTTTAGTGAAAGAAATTAAAAAAATAAATGGAATTTATGTGCCATATAATCCGCAACTTTCTGTCATTCCAATTCAAAGCGATCATGGTATCAATTCATTACTTATAACAGACCGTTTAGAGAATGCAGGATGGTCTGTGAACAGTTTGCAAACTCCAGAGCAAAAACCTGCAGGATTTCATTTTTGTTTAACGTCGATTCATGCAAACCAAAAGGATTTTTTTGCTTCATTTTTAAAGGATCTTTCTGATGCCGTTATTTATGCGAAATCCAATCCCAATGAAAAGCCAAAAGGAAAAGCAAAAGTCTATGGCGCATTGAAAAAAGGTGTTCCTGAATATGTACAAGATAGAATTGGAAAAGGGTATGCTAAAATTCTTGGTACGTTGCCAGGTATATCTATTCCAGGAATTTGGACTAATCCTAATCAAAAAGAATTGCCAAATCAAAAAGAAGGTATGGAACAAGGATTTGCTGTGGCGAAAAATCCGCTATAGATTTGGAATTAACTCGAGTAGACGCTTTAATAGTTTTAATTTTAATGGAGGAAGATTATCGTGAAAATAATGCAATACTTATTAAGTTGTATGCTGGGATGTTGGGTTGTTAACGTGTGGGCGAATCATCCATTACTCACCCAATCTTATGAAAATCAAGAAAAGCAATTTTCGATTCAGTATCCAACCTCTTGGAAAATGCATGATGAAGGAAAAGGAACGATTATTTTTTTGAAGAAGGAAGGTAAATCATCTTTACCCATCTCTGTTAATATACAAACGTTATTCACCAAAAAAGCTCGCGGTGAATATTCCAATGTCAAAGCGCTGATGGATGACTTTTGGGCTCAAGTTCCAAAGCATAACGAAGATGCAAATTTTATTGAACGTCGTCCTATTACTTTGATTGAATCAGATGGGTCAAAACTGTTAGGCGAACAGACTACACTAACGTTTAAGGAAAATGGTCAGACTTTTAAGCAATGGCAGATCATGGTGATGAATCAAAATGGCACGCTTTTCCAAGCATGGGCTTATCGAGCTCCGCTTAAAGAATATAATTCCAATTTGAAATTGGCCCAGGCGATGTTGATTTCTTGGAGAATTTATTAGATCTGTCTTACAATTCTACTATGTCAGTCAGAAATCCTCGATTTACTGTGCTTCGCTGCTCATTTACTAACAACGTAAACTGCGCTGCGATGCTCGAAAATCGAGGATTTCTGTCTTGACCTAGCGAATTGTAAACAGATCCTAATAAGGTAAAAGCCATAAAGAATCATTATTTTACATCTTAAAGTGTTCCCAATTACCGGCTCATTGTAAGACTGAGAGATTCTACTTCTGTTGCAACTTTCGACGTCTTTGACAAGAATACGTCCGGATTTGCAATCATCGGAGGTTTGCCGCTGAGATGAAAAGTTATAGCATGTTGCGCTGAAAGAGCAGACATTGATTCTCTTGTTTCTAAAGTGGAGCTGCCAGTGTGAGGAGTAAGAACTACATTAATTAAATCTGGCAATTCTTTGTCAATTTCAGGCTCTCTTTCATACACATCTAAACCGGCGCCAGCGATTTTTTTCCCTTTTAAAGCTCCCACAAGTGCTTTTTCATTTATTAAAGCACCGCGTGATGTATTAATCAGAATGGCTGTTGGTTTCATCATTGCTAATTGTTTTTCACAAATGCGATGACGGGTATGTTCTGATAAAGGTGTATGTAATGAAATAATATCAGCTGTTTTCAAACCTTCTTCTAAAGAAACACGTTTTGCCCCTGGAATTTCGGGTAACTGTTTATCGGATCGAGCTGTGTAAATCACTTTCATTCCGAATGCGATAGCGCGTTTTGCAGTTTCTTTTCCGATACTTCCCATACCATCAATTAATATGGTTTTACCAGCGAGTTTGGTGCCTAAATAGAGATGAGGGGTCCAGCCTTTATATAATCCCGCACGAGTTATGCGATCTGTTTCAATAACACGACGTGCCACACCTAATATCAAACCCCAAGCAAGTTCTGCTACATCTGAAGCTGAAATATCTTCCATATAGGAAACGGGAATGCCACGGCGTGTTGCAGCTTTAATATCAATATTATTAAATCCAACATTATAGGTGGAAATAGCTTTTAAACGTGGTGCAGAGTTGATAACTTCTTCATCCAGCGGATCTGTTAATAAGCAAATAACTTGATCTTTGTCTTTTAATGCTTCTTTTAATTCATCTTTAGTTAAGACTCTATCATGAGGATTAACCGTTACTTCAAAATGTTTATTTAATTCTTCTAGCCAAGCAGTACCGGGTAATCTTCGTGTAACAAATATTTTGGGTTTGCGTTTTGGTCCGGTTTTTTGTTTGCTTTCAGTTGAAAAATGTCTAGATAATTGTTTTGTTCCTATTGGCCTGAAAGTTTGATGTGATGTGGCAGGTCCAAAAACGCCTGGTAATGTCACGCCTGGATTTGTTCGTCCTTGTGCTACAGATCCAAAAACTCTCGGAAAGCTTACACCTGCAGTCGTTTTTGCTTGTGCAGTAGGTCGGGCTGATTGATGTAAATCTATACCTGGAATGGTTTTAGTAACACCTTTTCCAGTAATTGCACGTGTTAATAAGGCTAATCTTTGCATAAATTCATGCTCCAAAAACAATCAGTCAGGTTTGACATGCGCATAATTATATCAATATGAAGCAACAAGAGCAATATTTAGTCTGAATATTTAATACTCAGATGTATGTTTATTAAAAAAACAAGAACTTATGAGTTGGTTATTGATTAATATTTGATCAATAATCGACTTTTATTATTCTTAGTTAGTTATGTGGAAAAATAATTGATTATTAGGAGGTGCTCAGTATAATCCTTGTTCAATTTATGTAAGAGAAGAGGACGATTGCATGTTTCACATATCCAAGCCCAAACCCGATCAAATACAAGAATTTGATAAAAAAGCAAAATGCGCAGAATTAGCTAATGAAATAGCAAAAAATTTAAAAATTGCAGATGAAGAGACCATAAAATTTTACGAAGAAGAAGTTGAGGTTTATCAAAGTAAAATAAAAGATAGATCTGTTCCACGTTTAGCTCCAGAGTTATGGGATACTGCGGTAGCAGAAGCTAAGTATCTTGAGGCAACAGAAAAATTTAATAATGGAAACTCAGATAAAACGGATTTGGAAAGTATAAGAAAGCAATTTGAAGATGCGCCTTCGGTAAGATTATATCGAGTTTGTGAATATCTGAAACAGGATAATACTTATGAAATTCTTAGTGAAATAGAAAAAACAAGCAAGACTTCACTAGAAAATATTAATAAGTTAAAAGAAATAAGAGATAGAGCACAGGCCTTGGGACAAGACAAAAACGTAACAATGTATAATCAATTACTTGATATAGTGAATCCCAAGCCCGAAATCAGCGAATCGATAAAACCAAAAATTTAAGCAGCTGAGCACAGAAAATCGAAGGTCAAAATATTGAGCCTAGAACAATTTGGAAAAACATTTGATAGGTCAAAGGAACATTATATTTTTGATATAGTAAAACGAGACGCTATTACGGCTGGTCACAAAGTTAATCGATTATTTCAAAAAAAGAATCATCATGAATTAAAAGAGCCAAAAGTAGTTGAGACAGTAAGGCTTGAGATGTGAGTCTCAAGCTCATAGTGTTATAGCGGTTTTTTATATCTTCAACGCTTTAGGCGCTTTATCGACAGGGTCGATTACTGAATTTAGCGAAGAGAATGAAAAGCTGGAGGATTTTTCTTCGGTTTTGACTTCATTTCCATTTTTTAAGAATAATATACTTTTTTCATCGTTCACTTTTTCTTCATCGCATAAGCTCTGGTGATAACGATTTAGATAAAGTCTATCATCTGGTTTGGTAAAAATGGAGCTTCCTAAATGCATAGCTCTTGATATAGACTCGCCAATAAATTTTTGCTTTCCAACCAATTCATCACATAACTGTTTAATGAATTTTCTTTTTTCAATATGATTATCTCTTAGATCCATTAGAACTTTCAATTGATCATTGAAATCAATTTTATTGAAATCAAAGATAGTTCCAGATTTTTCAAAAAAATCTATTACACGATGGAATACGAGAATGCTTTCTGTATTGACAGCAGTAATATGTCCTTTTGCATTCCAAAATGTAACAGCACCTTTATGACATCCCGGTGTTACATCAACTTCAATGTTACAAGCTTTTGGAAAACTAGGTAAAATAGGTGCATGTGCAATAATATCGGGTAATGGCGTATTGGTAAATAAGATAAACATATTGGAAATATTTTTACAGTCTGTTAAATCGGAAACAGCTGCTGTAATAGTTTTTTTAGTTCCTAAGAAAAGATCGCTATTGGTTGTAGTTATAAAATTACCAGGAACGGGTTCAAATGAAATAACATTTAATTTTAATTGTGTAGCTGAAATGTGTTTCAGCTTTTGACATAAGAGGAAAGCTCCTACTCCACCTCTGCTAAATCCATAAACATTTACAATCACATCATCTTTTGAATTTTCTGCTAGGACTTTTTCAATTTTTTTAGCAGCATCAGAAATTTGGTCGACTAAATGATAAGTAAAAAGTCCGCCCATATCTGAATAATAAGGATTTTTAATTCCACAACCGTCATAAACTAATGTGGTATGAGATGCATCTTGGACTGTCAGTTCATTAAGTAGTGCAGGGAGGGAGATCGTGCTAAAAGATGATTTTGAAAAATGGTTGCTTTCATCAGTTCCGTTCAAATAGACGCTTATTGTAATTTTACTCATTTTTAACCTTTTTAATTTTATTAAAGTTATTATTCACTTTGATTTTACCTAATCATTCGATAGTTTTTCGGCATGGGACTTAATCCTCAATTCAGCAGTAGGGTTCAACTGCTGAATTGAGGATAATAAAGCACGGATCATAACTAAACAAGTTTATCTCATAGGATGTAGGGTTTGTTGATTTTTTGGCATTGTCAGCAGACCCTAATATTTGATCAATTAATTTTATATAAAAATTGACTAATATTTTACATTTTGAGGTGGCTTGATGATAAACATTTATCTTTTTCATCGGTCGTGGGAATGGTAGCCTCTTTTGGTGTTTCTACGGCTTTGGTCTTAGTTTTTTTATCATCATTTATTTTTACATCATGTAAACTATGTTGAATATTTAAAAATTGTTTTAGTGAACTCTTGCATTCATTCAATAAAAATTTATTTTCATTGCGTTGCGCTTTTTTAATGGCTTCGGTCAAATGATACGAGCAAAATGAAATATCATATTTTTCAAATAGGACTGTCAAGTCAAAAAATAATTTGCTTAGTTCAAAATGATTTTCAGCAGAAAGTTGCATTTTTTTCGGCAAAGAGTCTAGGATTTTAATTATCAAAACACGAAAAACATTTTTAATATATTCGTCAGGAGCAAAAAGAGTATGCAAAGTTACAGCTACGCTAACTAACTCTTCGTAACCATATTTTTTAGATTTAATTAAGTATGTAACGCCTTTTTCCAAATTTTCACAGAATGATTTACTTCCTCCGATGTCATTCATTATTTGTTTCCAATCGATAATTTTTTCAAGCAAATAAAGTAATTTTCCGCCAGCATTTTTATGCTCAACGGGAGGATAAAATAACCCAGTTTTTTGTAAATAAAGTGAACCTAGCCTTTGAAATGCGCGCAAATATCCACTAGTACCTGAATTTAAATAATTAGTTTCTATACCATGAAACAGTTTTTCGTCGTTAACTGTAAATTTAACATCGCATTCTTTTGCTAGGCCATAAAAAAATTGTTCCAATTTAATTGGCAAACAATTGGATAAATCCCATGCTGTTACTAGTGTTTCATCGTATGTGCTTGAGGGCAGAACTATGCCACGATCAAGCAGCATTTCAAGAAAATTAATGATTTCCCCTAATATTCCAATTTTTATAGATGGTATTGCATCTTGGTTATAATTAGATATACGCTTAATGATGTACATCAGAGTGGAGTTTAATATATTGATATCCAAGCCATCTTGATTTATGAGCCATTGAGCGACTAATAATTGATGGTTATCAATCGCACACTCAATGACATTATTATAAAGTATAAATTCTTTATCTATTACAGGTTGTTCAATACTCATTCCTACAACCTTTTTAAGCCAATGTATTATATGAAGTTGTCCTGTTTTTGTAGCGATATAAATAGCTGAATTATTTGAATCATCTTTTTTTGTTATGTTTATAGCAAAGCCTTTGTTATACATTTCATATAGCCATTTCATGATATGCAAATGCCCATTTTCAGCCGCAATTAACCAAACATTCATTTCATGATGGTTAGTATAATTTAATACATCAGGTTGTCGATCAAAGATCCATTGCAAGATATTTAGATGGCCATGTTCTGTTGCACAAGCAAATAATTCAGATAAGTCTTTTGAAAAGCTAGGAGGCATTTTTTTTGTGATTAATTGTAATATTTCTAAATGACCATTTATAACTGCATCCATATTGAAATAAGTTGTTAATTCCAGATGCTCAGGGGCATGTTCAAAAAGCCAATTGAGAATGGTATTTTTGCCTAATCTAATCGCAGATTTATAAAGGAAATTGCATATTGAAAAATCGAGTTTTTTATTTGTTTTTAAAAAATCCAATAACTGAAGAGTTTCTTTATCATTTATGCAAAGATAATCTAAGCAAGTTGTTTCTTCCGCTTTTTTTTCCAAAAGCAGCGTTGGGAAATCTTTAAATTTATCTATATTTCCTTCAAAAGCTTCTTGATGCAAAGGCGATTCGAATTTTGCCCCTTTTTGTAGTAGTTTGTGGATCAATATCTTATGACCGGTTTGTTGAACAGCCAATCTTAATAATTTATCTAAATCATTAACATCAAATTGGTTTTTTTCTATTAGGAAAAAAGCAGTCTCATATTGATGATTTTGTATTGATTTAATTAATGCTTTTTCAGAACAAAGATTGAACTTAAATAATACTTTCAAAAACTCTAAATCTCCACGCCCACCAGCTTCAATCGATGCTTTAATTAAAAGGGCATTGTTTGCAAATTTTTTAAAACCATGCTGAGTATCATTAATTAATTCCAATAATTCTGGATTAGGTTTAATTTGTAATTCGTTAAGAGGAAAGGCATGGGAGTGCTGATAAGCTGCTGATGAAAGTGCCATCTAAAAATTCTCCAGAAATCGTTTTGCATCAATTGAGCATGGCAGTGTGTTATTTTTTGCTCACCACATGGGGTAGTACTGCAATCTCAAAAAGTACCAAAAATAATTTTATTCTTCAATACAAAAGCTTATCTTTGGAGTATTATGAACATATCGCATTGGATATGTTTTAATTATGACCTAAGAAAGTTCAAAAAAGCTTAGTAAAAAATTTTGATTTATTGTTAGGGTGAAATATTAATTCTGAGAATACCATAAATGAAATTAATTTTAAAAATGAAATGAGTTAAATTATGAATAGTAATTTTGAAATTAAGAAAGCAATTATCAAAGATGTCCCGCTTATTTTATCTTTTATAAAAGAATTAGCTGAATATGAAAAACTATCTCACGAAGTGACCGCTACAGAAGATCTTTTGAGAGAAACGCTATTTGGTGACAAAGCGCATTCAGAAGTTATTTTAGGTTACCTTAATTCTACGCCAGTCAGTTTTGCAATTTATTTTTATAATTTTTCCACTTTCTTAGGAAGATCAGGGATTTATTTGGAAGATTTATTTGTTAAACCAGAAGCAAGAGGAAAGGGGGTAGGAAAGAAAATGTTATCCTATCTGGCTCAACTTGCCAAAAAACAAAATTGTGGTCGAATAGAATGGTCTGTGCTGGATTGGAATGAAGATGCAATTCGTTTTTATAAAAGCTTAGGCGCTAAACCAATGGATGAGTGGACTGTATTTCGTGTTACTGGTATTGCATTAGAAGAACTTGCCAATTTAAATTGAGAAATTATTATGACAATAACATACGATGAGTTTAATCAAGTTGATTTAAGATCTGGAACCGTAGTAAAAGTTGAAGAATTTCCTCGCGCCAAGAAACCAGCTTATAAAGTTTGGGTTGATTTCGGTTCTGAAATTGGAGTTAAACAAACTTCAGCTCAAGTAACTGTACATTACACACCTGAAACCTTACTAGGTCGACAAGTTGTGGGGTGTGTAAATCTAGGAGAAAAAAATATTGCAGGTTTTCTCTCGGAGTTTCTTTTGGTAGGCTTCCCAGATAAAACTGGTGCAATTTGTTTGGTGACGGTTGAGCCGAGCGTTCCTAATGGAGAAAAGTTATTTTAGTTATTTTGAATGCCAGATTTTTAACAACATGCAGCTACTTTTCGTTGAGAATTCATCACTTATATATTCCGCTATTTTGCATTTTTCAAGAAAACACGGAAAAACTAACGCTGATGGTGGCTGTTACATGATAATAGTCCAGAATTAATTTCAATTGGGTTTTGCTTGTAAGGTGGGTTGAGATACGTTTTTTTCAGCTACGATTTCTCTGTCTGCTTGAGATTTTTTTTCAGGGCAAAACAAATAACTGGAAATTATCCCTGTTACTCCTTTATTCATGCTGGTCTTTCCCGTACTTGCTAATTTTTCTGGAACAGAATCATCAATATATTTTTGCACTGAATCTGCAGCGAACGGACTATATTCTAGCAGGTGAATATTTTCATCTTTTTCGATAATGCATTGACCATTCGATAAAAATGTTGGAAACCTATTAAAATCTGAATATACACCCAGGCAAGTTTTTAGTTCAGTGTTCCATAAAGTTGCAGCCCTTTTGGCACCTTTCATCGTGCCAGACAAGATGAATTGATTAGAATTTTTTAATTCAGATATTACCAATCCAGCGCTCAACGGGTGAGATGTCGAGGTGGTATTTTGCAATTTCCCATTTTCTGCCATACGCCAGCAAGAGATCAAATTTATAAATGGAGAAGGTAAAATAATTAAAGTATCTCGTTCAGCCCCAATCACTTCTATCCGAGGCATAATGTTTCTTACGCTTCCAGTTTTGCTCCTGGTGAGTTCTGCTAATTCATCTGTGATAACTTGTGTTTTTATAAATACATTTTCTTTTCTTTGAAAAACTTCAACTATACCATTCAGTCCTTTCACAATTAAATAATCATTTCCAAAAGCTGCTACACCCACGCATACATAATCTAATGAAATGGTGGTTATTGGTTTTGTAAAATCAGAAGTATTAAATACAAGTAGTTTCTTTCCTTCACTAACATCTCGACACACAAATTCATCTGGTCTTAACATGGTTGCAAAACCTTTGTCCATATCATATTTATTTATCATTAGTTCCGTGGTATTAGTAATGGGATTGTAAATACTTAACCAACTTCGTGATGTATTCCACTCTATTCCTATTGTCCCAGATTCGGAATTATATGTGGTGAACATGCTGCCTGCCACATCAAGCATTCTTCCATCTGGTAATGGATAAAAAGATTTTCCTATTAATATGGTTTTTTTGGATGTCCCAGTTTTTATATTAAAAAGAAAAGCTTCTTCACCATTGCTAGGTTGCAGGAAAACTTCATTGGGGTTTGCTGTTTTTCTGTATTCTGCGTTTTTAGCTATTATTTTCGATTCAATGATTTGACCGGCAACTTCAACAGGAGTTAAAGGTATATTTGCTGCAGGCTCATTCTTCAACTCATCAGGAAAATCGATTATTTCTACTTTCAAATCGATCCACTTTGGAGAATGGATACAAGCTAATTTATTTTTACCTGCCATCAGTATTAATTCTTCTTTAGATGGATGTAGGGATATATTCAGACTCGTCTTAGCTTTAAATTCGACGATGTGTTTTGCTGAATCCAGCCTATAAAGTTGATAATCTTTATCCGTCGATGATACGAAAGCAACAAGTTTAGATTCTTTGGCTTCAGCTGCTGGTTCAGTTATTTCTATAGCTGGCAATACGTCGATTTGGCAGTCGCTTGGTATGTGTAAACGTAACATTTTATAATTATCCTTATAATTTTTTTTTACAAAGTCCTCTTGTTGAATAAAGTGGCAATGAGTAATCTTTGCGCAATCTCCGCGATAATAGCTAATTATTAAATAGCCTGTCAACTAAAAATGATAATTCCATGGCTAATGTAATTAATTTAGTTCATTTTATGGAAACGTAGATTGCGAACGGAGATAATCATATTCGAAAGTTTTAACTTGAGAAGCCTGAAACAATTTGGCTCACCTAGGCGCAAATGACTTTACTAAACACATAAATAATATATTTGAGAAAGTGACCTAGCTTAAAAATGCAATATTCATAGTGGCACCTTGCTTAATACTAGGACCTTTTTTGACAGTCATCCTTTCGCATAATACAATTCTGATCAAATTATAATTTAACGAGGAAAATATGAGTCAAGTTAGATTTCATGTGTCCGTTCCAGATCCTACTAAAAGAAGCTTGAGCAATGTTAAATTTCACATGCCTACTTCAAATGTTATTTTGAATTCAGATAAGAACAAACAAAGTGTAAGCAAACCAGTAAGTCAATTATATGTTCCATTAGAAAATATCGTCCTTGATTATACAAATTCATTTTCCGTAGAAGGTGAAGAACATTTTAGCAGCGTAAAGTATGAT
>JANWKO010000093.1 GCA_025451335.1 Gammaproteobacteria bacterium | reverse complement strand
CGATTCTGGACCATAAATTTCGACGATACGACCGCGCGGCAAACCCCCTACACCCAGTGCAACATCTAAAGTTAACGAGCCAGTTGAAACGACTTCAAGGTCGCTTACTGTTGTAACATCACCTAAACGCATGACAGAGCCTTTGCCAAATTGACGTTCAATTTGACTCAAGGCGGCTCCGAGTGCCTTTTTCTTGTTATCTTCCATTAGAAAATCCTTGTTGTAGTGGTTAAAAAATATCATCACTATGAGTGATGACGGTAAAGTAAATATTTTCTTAAGGATCGTTAACTCAGATCAAAACCCTTTCGCCATTATATTTCACAAATCAGAAATCCTCCATTAGCAAAAATTAGAAAGTGACTAATGCATAGAAAAAATACTCAAGTCACCCGTTTGAAACTCAAGCATATCTTAACTGGAACTGGCGTTAATATCTGAAGTACGGCATGTGTTAAAACCATTCAATGTGAACTTCGTGATGTTTGCAGAAGGATGGGCATTCAAAGGAAAATTAGCATTGAATTATACCTGCAGTCATTTAGGAAATCCATCAGAACCTCGTCGTTATCAGTGTGAATTTTTTTGCACAGAGAGAGTTTGATGCAAAGCTTGCACCACTAAATGTCGCGTATTATAGTGCGCTCTTAAAAATCCGTATGGTTAATTTGATAAAAAATGATAAGAAGGATCTTGCTATGATGAACACGCGCTCATTTGAAACTACACCTGACTTTGAAGAAAAAGTAGATTTTTCCCTTGAAAACATATTGAGCCAAATAAAAGCAAAAATAGATTCAAAAATAGATTACGAAAGATATCACTCTTATCCATCATATAATATTCCTGAGTTTTTTAAGATTTCCGAAATTTTAAAACTTGAGAATAACAGGAAAATTATTACTGAATTATTCAAATATAAACAGGAAAATAAGGTCCATTTGCAATATGTTTGTTTATTGTTAAGTATATATTATTTAAAAAATGAGCAAAATGAAGAGGCAATCACTTGTGTAAATGATTTATTTAAAGATGTCAGTAAAAATAAAGTAGTCTATGCCGATCCAAAAGAGACTGAATCAGAGCTAATCACGAAACTAATAGTTAACATTACCAGAGTGGATAAATCAATTGGTGAAAATCTCTTAAAAAAACAATTTTCACGTGAATTAAATTCAAGTTCTCGATTGCATTCCAATAAAGTAACACGAATTGTACAAGGTTTACTAGAGATTGGTTGTTTCGATGAGCAAACACAATTAAGGCTATTGGATTATTATAAAAATTTAGATAATTCTAATAATATTGCCATGATGGAGTTAATAAAATTAATTCCATTAGTAACAGAATCAAATAAAAAAATGTTTGAAAATGTGCTATTGGAAAAATATCAATTGGAATTAATGCGGATGCCTCATGATGAAACTTGGGCTCAGTCAACATTTAATGAATTAGTGAAGTTAGATCTATTTGATAACGTTTCCATTCAAGATTTCAATAAATTTCTAACTATTACTGTCGATCAACATGTAAAACATGAAATGACGGGTCGGCCTTCGAAAGGATTTATTAATTACCTTGATCAATTACAAAGTTTTATCAAAGATCCTACTCGTCAATCTTTAGTAGCTCGAGCACTCATAAATTGTTATACGTGTTTTACAAACATGGGTCTTATTGAAAAAACCATTCACTTATCCAGCGTTTCACAAGAAGAATTAAATGAAATTTTATCAAAATTAAAATCTAGCGATTCAAATGACAATGTGTTTATTAATTCGATACGTGTTTTACAAAATAAGAATCACTTCGATGAAATCATTCAAAGTGAACTATTATCATTTTATCATTCCTTGTTCGATCAAGCTTATCTTCAGTTTGATAGAAAATTCCGAAATAATTTAATGAAAGCTTTAATAAGCTTAATTCCGCTAGTAACAGACGCTAATCAAATGAAGTTAATGAATCTAATATATAAGCAACACAATTTGGAATTAACTTTGCCAGATGCCATCGATATCAATGAGTCAGCATTTAATGAATTGATCAAAGCGGATTATTTCAATAAAGTTCCAGTTGAAGAATTGGCTGTATCTTTAAAAACAATAACACAGGAAAGGCATATACCTGAACGATTTTTGAAAAATTATATCAATCAATTTGAGAAATTAAAAAATAATATCAAAGGGGAAGCACGTTGTGATGCGATCAATAAAGCCCTCTTGTATTGTTATAATGTTAGCACTGGTTCAGAGTATTTAGAAAAATCAATTCTCTTAGCAAAAGAATTAAAAATGGATAAAACTGAAAGCAGTCGTGTTTATCGAGTATTAAGTGAAAAAGCTAAAAATTATCAACCTAATTTAGTCGGTGAATTTCTTTTAAAGTGCCATGAGATGGGTGATCATGATGCGCTTAACGAAGCGATTTCTTATTCTGCAAAAAAAGACAAAATTAACGATGTAATCAAATATTCCAAAATTGCGGTCATTGATGCTACAAAAACTTCGGATTGGTCAGTCATCATTAGAGTAATCGATAGATTAATACCTCTATTAGCAGAGCAAGGAGGTGGATTTAAACGAGAGCAATTAAATGAAATAAAAAGCATTACTTTATTGGCATATCAATCCGTATTCAATAAAACAGGTGACATCGAAGTGAGATATGAAAATTTGTCAGGAGGTATTGTTACTGGACATATCAAATTTTCCATGTTTATGTTGCTTTTTAATCATTTAAACAAGACTAAGATGTTTGTTGATTTGAGTGAATTATTTAATATTATGCATCCTAAATATTATCAAAATGTAGATTTTATTAATTTAGCCATCGATTATTTACCTTTTAAAGATGCAATCCAATTTTGTAAAATTACAATTAACAAGGCGGAAAAAGTATCAGATTTGTTAACCATCTTCAGAGTTGTGGATAAATTATTTCCTCGATTAACAGAGCTAGGAAGTGGATTCAGTCAGGAAGAATTAAATGAAATAAAAAGCCTCATAATATTCGCCTATCAATCTATATTCAACGAAACAAAAGACATATTTGTGTTTGATGAATATGGTTTTAATCGTATTAATCGTAGTCGAGACGTTAAAAAAGAATTATTAAACTTGTTTTTAGGTAATTTCAACAAGACAAGGTCAATATTCATGTTCAATTTGAGCGAATTATTTGATGCATTATATAGTAAATTTGGATTTGATAAGAATTTTATAAACTTGGCGCTGAGTTATTTTCCTAAGAATAGTGAAAAATACAATAAATATGACTTATTGAATCGTGAATTGAATGAAATAGAAATGAGTTTCCAGTCAATAATGGAGGTATCAAAAAATGAATGTTATTTCGATTTCTATAAATTGTTTCAACTTCTAATAGAAAAATTTTCAAAATACACAAAGTACTTTAACGATCCACGGTTTAATTCAAGATTTGGATCTGAAATATGTGCAATAAAAAATGTTGCAGCTCGTATCGCTTACAGTTGTTATCATCTTAATTCGTTGTTTTCACCAGAAGTAGAAAAGCTAGGATTTTTGTCACAGGAATTACAAGAAATCGTTAAAGACAATTTGCAGCGCCATTCCTCTTGGGACATGCTTCGTTTTTATTATGAAATGTACAAATCAAAAAACTATACCAAAAAAGAAAAAATAGATTGTCTAATCTTTGAATTGTCAAAAGATGTAACAATAAATAGTTCTTCTGTTGGCCAAATAAATAAACATATATTATTAGAATTATCCATGGATCCTCAACTAGAAGAAGCATCGAAATCGTTATTATCCAAAGATAATAATGAATATCAAAAAAGGTATTATTCGACTTCTAATAAAGAAGGTAAAATATTTTGTGCTAAGCAATTAGTGCACACATCTCATCTTCCAGCAATTGCTTTTTTGATAAATAGCCAAGGTTGGTTTGGAAAAAAACATGGTTTTGACTATTTATGCCTGCTCATGATGGTTTTATGTAAAGGATTGGAAGGTAAGCATGATCCTGAAATGGAAAAAGCCCGTAACAAAGCGAAAGATCGTATTAATAAACTCCCGCTGAAATATCGAGAGAGATATATTGAATTAATTCAAAACGCGCCTGTTAAAGTTAGAAATGCTCACGCGTATCTTTGGCAAAACATGAAAGTAAGTGGTGAAATGCAAGATGTTTTTTTACATGGCATGAAACAAGCTCTTGGATTTGAACAATTCGGTTGGGAGGAGTGGAAAAAAACATTGGAAAACATGGTAGCAATAGGAAAGGCAAATCCGAGAGAGTCAGTCCCTGTTGAGAAAAAAGAACAAACATTATCACTATCGTTAGATTCAAAAGCTGAAGCAAAACCTCAATCTGAATTTGAAGTAAAAGTTAAATCAGAAGTTGAACCACAAGCTAAGTCAAAATCTGAAGTAAAAGCTGAAGTAAAATCTGAAGCAAAAGCTGAATCAAAAGTAGTATCTAAAGTTAGTTTTCACACGCAATCACTTTCAAGTGTGGGATCTGGAGCTGCGTTGTCAAGTTTGAATGCGCCCAAATTTTCGACATGCTGTCCATCTGTTCTATTTCATCGTAGATCGAGTGGGTCGATTGAAGATGAGTCTATTGATATGTCTTATCATAGATTATCTTAATCGATTATCGGATTTACCTATTCTGAGTCATTCTATAGTGATGGCAGATCATCGAGACTTTATTATGTCTTTAGCACGAGAATATAAATAGATAACTTATGATGCCACCTATTTAAACTTAGCATTGCGCTCAAACACTACTCTTGTAATGTTTGATAATGATTTAGCGAATGCAATAAGAAAAGCAGGTGGAAAAGTATATTAAACAGAACGATGTTTTTAAATCATCCTCTTTGCCTCATGTAACGCCATCTCTTCTTTTTCATCATTAGCTACTTTTGTGCGATTACAAGCAGAAGAAAAAAACTGATGAATGGAGTGACCTACGTAAGAACAAAGCGACTTCTTTTGATGTTTCTCTATTGCAAGGTCAGCGTAGTCAGGATTAGGCGGTATTGTCGTGCTTCTACCCAGGATATCATTAGCGCCAAAAATAACTCGGACTTGGTGAAACGAATATCTAAATTCCTCGGGAGCTTTTCCTAAGCGTGCTGGAACTTTGTTTTCGTAATCAAAAAATTCTGACTCGCCTTTTTCATTTATTCTCTTGCAGAGAAAGCCTATTTTTTCTTTTTGTAAGCAATATTCCTCAGCTTTCGAATAAGTATTTTTATAACCACCTTTCAGTATTCGATTCATAAAATCATCCGAAGGTAACCATGACCAGCCTAATGAATCTTCATCACTCAAATAATGCGCAGCTTCTTTTGAAACAACATAGATAACATCGCCAAAATTGACTTCAAATGCATTAGAATTGTGCTTGTGATACCACGAAGTTTTTCCGGGGATAATTGGGAAATTATCAAACTCATACTGAGGTAAGCTATAAAGTAATATAGACCGAGTTCCATCAGAAAATTCAATTGGTTTGGGATCTTTACCTAAGTGCAGACTGAGTAAATCTTTATTTTTTGCGGATTGATAGACTGCGCTTAATGAATTATGAGCTTCTTTCAAAGCATTCATAATAATTTTTGCTTTTTCTTTATTCTGAAGATTTTTTTCGGGGTTATATAAAACAGCTCTTTTATTATATTCTGTCAATAATTGATCTTCAAATTTATTAACCGCTAATATTCCAGATAATTATTTATTACTGCTATAGCGGTAAATTAGTTCAATATTTTCCTTTTATAAAATAGTGTAATAAAAAATGCGGGTTAATTACTGCTTTAGCAGTAAAAATATTGCAATTTCTTCAGATAAGTACTATTATTAAAGTAAGTCAGACATTATTACTGCTATAACAGGAAATTCTGGAGGGTAAGTGGAATCCCAAGAGATAGGTCATATGGTTCATTTTTTCCGCAAAAAAAGCGGCTTAAGTCAGCGTGAATTAGCAGATCTTGCAGGAATAGGCAAAACAGCTGTATTTGATATCGAGAAAGGGAAGGAAACAATTCAATTAAACACCTTACTAAAAGTATTAAATGCGTTAAATATACAGTTGAATTTTATCACTCCTTTTAAACAATCTGAGTAACTACCAATGAGAAAGGCAAAAGTATTTGTTAATCATACTCCTGCGGGTGTGTTAGAAGAGCTAGGGCTTAATAAATTTCGTTTTAGCTATGAATCAGATTATAAAGGATTACCAATTTCCTTAACGATGCCAGTAAGTCAGTTAGTGTATGAATTCGAAAATTTTCCGCCATTTTTTGAAGGACTTTTGCCAGAAGGTATTTTACTTGAAGCATTATTAAGACGATATAAGCTCGATCAAAAAGATTATTTTGGTCAACTATTAAAAGTAGGATCCGATCTGGTTGGGGCAGTCAGCGTTGAGGAAATAGCATGAAATACTGTCCTATTAGTTATGAAAAGATAAAAATAAATGAAAATTATTCACGAACTGGATTGCGATCCCTTTCTCCAAAGTTAAAACTTTTGCATCCACTAAATTATTCAGCAGCAGAACAGCGTAGTGAAGCATTAACGCGCGCAGGAAAAATGTCTATTCAAGGTGTGCAAACTAAATTAAGTGCGCAATTAAAAGTAAAAGAAGGAAAGTTTGAGTTAGTTGAACAATATGGTCATTATATTTTAAAACCACAAAGCGAGCATTACACTGAGCTTCCAGAGAATGAAGCTATTACCATGACAATGGCAAAAATGATTAATCTTGAAGTGCCAGTTCATGGATTAGTATTTTCAAAAGATAATAGCTTAACTTATTTCATTAAGCGTTTTGATCGTACAGGGCATAGCAATAAATTAGCCGTTGAAGATTTTACGCAGCTTTCCGGTTTTAGCCGTGATACAAAATATAATAGTTCCATGGAAAAAGTCGCGAAAGTTGTTATGCAGTTTTGTACTTTTCCTAAAGTGGAAGCAATGAAATTATTAAAACTTACATTATTTAATTTTTTAATTGGTAATGAAGATATGCATTTGAAAAATTTTTCATTAATTACTCGCGAAAACATCGTAACTTTATCTCCTGTTTATGATTTATTAAATACAAGTATAGCTTTGAGAAATTTCACAGAAGAATTAGCATTACCGTTGAATGGAAGGAAAAATAATTTGAGAAAAAAAGATTTTTTAGATTATTTTGGAGTGCAAGTGTTAGGATTGAATCAATTAGTCATCCAAAAAATGCATGATGAAATTTTTAAAGCGGTTCCCATTTGGAAAGAATTGATTAGTCGAAGTTTTTTGTCTTCAAAATCTAAAGCTGAGTATGTTTCTTTGTTAGAAGAAAGGCTTCATAGATTATTTGATTAGCAGTGAATATGTGGTCAGATAGGCAATCGTCACTATATAATAGTAAGCTGATCAGTGCTAAAAGGCATTGAACTTTTAAAAGAAATGAATATAATCCTAAATCAAATTAACTGATCTAAAGATTATCATTATGCCTTATTTTTTTCCTGAACAATTTATTTTTGAGTCTGCTAATGATGATCTAGGTATATTAAATGATCCATCTGATGAACATACGCAAGACAAATTAATTGAGAATTGGAACCAAATCGCAAAAAGACTTTCCAAAGGTCCACATCTGGTTTTTAAAAAATTACCAAGATTAGGTTCTGAAGGGGTTTGTCGTGGACTAGCTTTTGTGCTTGCTGAATTTGTTAAACGCGAAGAAGAAGCACTTTTCTATGAGATTTATCATAAAATCTGTGATTGTAACCCTGGCCAAATAGCTGATGAAATAAATAAAAAACTTGCAAAGACAAACGAGCAAGAACAAGAAAATATCAATGCAATGATCGATTATATTTATAAAGTTAATATTCTTTCTCGCAAGCAATATCAATATCCCTATGCTGTTGACGGCGATAAAGATAATATGCAAAGAGCCCGGCGATTATTTGGAGTTGAGCCGAATCATTTACGAATTGGGCAAGCTTTACCAACACCACTGAAAGATTTTTCTATCATACAAAACTTTGACGGTCTTCCTGCATTATTAAAACAACTTAATGAGAATGAATCTTACGAGATTGGTATTGCGCAAGGGAATATAACAAAGCATTCCATTTTGGTTTATAAAATTAATAGTCAATATCATGTTTTTAATCCTAATATAGGAAAAAAACAAGTTTGTAGTGATCCTATTACAACAGCTAGCAAAATAACTCAATCTGCTAATCGAATTATCACGCAAGGCAGAGATAAATATACGCTATTCGATCAGCTGTGGGAAACAAGCAATGCTTTCAAGGCTGCTAGTCTTATATTATTTCCACTCACATTTTTTTGGTTAGGTTACGATGTTTTTTTTGCAAAGTCACTGACTCCAAAGCAACTCGAAAAACCACTTACCAACTCATTATGGTTAACATGGGGAAAAGTAAAAAATTCTAAACATGATACTATAAAAATTTCGGATGCTTTATCAGGTGACGCTAAACCATCACAACATTTCAGTTGTGCTAAAAGTTGATTTTGCACGAAGATATTGTTTTTATGGATAAATACGGCGCTGATGTTAATTTCAGCGCCGTAAGGATCTAACTATTTTAGTGCCATTTTTTTGCAGAGTTTATCTTTCATTTGCGCGCAATAGGATTTCAATAATCCTAATTTTGGTTTTGGATTTTTAGCAATTTTAGCAAGATTTCCTTCTGTATTAAGAATATCGAACTTTGGATTGTCTTTTAAAGCTTGTATGCCTTCTTCTCCAATTTGGTTGTAGCTCACATCAAGAAAAGATATTTCACCGGCATTATTAGCTAATGCAAATGCTCCTTCGTTTTTAATGTTATTGCTACTCAAAGATAGGAAATGTAGATTAGGCTTTTTGGATAGAGTAATGGCGCTGATATCATTAAGATGATTATTATCTAATGATAAAGTCGTCAAGTCGGGTAAGTTTGATAAGCTCATGATAGCCATATCAGTCAGTTCATTGTCGTCTAAGGCTAGTATGTGTAAAGATGAATTACTGCCTAAAGCACCCGCGCCTACGTCGCTAATTTTATTGTGATTTAACATCAAATATTTAATATTAGAATAATTTGATAATATCATGGCGCCTTCATCACCAATCAAATTATTAGAAGCATCTATTCCTTCAATATTTTTATTGTCTGCAAGTATTGCAATTTTATTTGCCGTTAATTTGTTGCCGCTGACATCCAGCAATTGCAAAGAGGCTGTATTAATAAAATAAGTTAAATTCTTGTTACGGATATTGCTATAACTCATATCGAGATAACCTAAATTAGAGTGTCCCAAGGCATTAAGACTCAAATCATCTTGCTCTATTTTATGTAATCCTAGAGTGGTAAGAGTTTTAATTTTTGTTAAAGCAATGACACCAGTTGGGGTGAGTTGGTTATCACCAATATCGAGTCCACGTAAAGTTTTTGATTTTGATAAAGCTAGAGCCCCATAATCACTAATATTGTTGTTTGATGCGTCTAATACTTCTAGTGTAGGAATATTGGCCAAGAAAGTCACACCCTTATCCCCAATATGATTATTTTTTATATTTAGATATCGAACTATAACCGGCCAATTCTCTTCAAATTCTCCCGCACCTTCCGCGCTGATATTATTGGATTCAACGCTTATGTCATCTACATCTGGGTAATTCTTTTGTAATAATGCTAATAACGGGAAAATATCAGCATCTTGCAATTGGCAATTTGAAAAATCAGCTATATTTTGAAAAATATGAGGAGCCATATTATTGATGCATTCATTATTACTTTTAATAGTTTGATTAGGGTGAGGTTGTGCAAATGCTGATATTGATGCAAAGACTAAAGAAAAACAAAACAATTTTTTCATAAAATATCCTTATTTAAATTGAACAAAAGTTACTGAAACGAAATCAAGACATTATCCTAAATCCGGCAGTTCAACCCTACTGCGGAAGGTTGAACTGCCGGATTTAGGATCATAGTAAACGAAGCAAGCCTTGCAAAGCAATTTCAATGCATTGATTGCGTATTTCTTGTCTATCCCCTTTTAATGAAACGAGTTGTGATTGAGTCTCGAAATTAATACCAGCCCAAGCAAACCAAACGGTGCCAACCGGTTTTTCAATTGAACCACCATCAGGCCCCGCAATACCGGTAATGGCTATGCTAACCTGTGCTTGGCTATTTTCAAGAGCGCCTTCAGCCATTTCACTGGCGGTTTGTTCACTGACAGCACCCCATTGGATAAGTGTTTCATGCTTAACGCCAAGACATTCTTCTTTCGCAAGGTTGCTATAAGTTACAAAACCGCGTTCAAACCAATTCGAGCTCCCCGCTAAGTTTGTATTGTAATATGCAACACCGCCTCCCGTGCAGGATTCTGCAGTCACTAATTTCCATTCACGTTTTAGAAGAGATTCGCTGAGTTTAATGACAAGTTGTTCAATTTGATTAGACATTATAAATTTCCTTATTCATTTTTTTGTCCTTAAAATTAAGTAAAGTAGTTTAAATTAAAAAAGGGATCGAGGCTATGCTAGTGACATTAACTAGAGCCTGATCCCTCATCTTTACACATACAAATTATTATTAAATTCGCATCCCTCTTGGTGAAGATTCTTTGCTTTTTTCTTGTTCTCCTTCAACTTCTTCTAATACTCCTTCAGGTTCACCAGGCTCGCGTTCAACTGAGCTAGCTATCGATCTTGCACCGTTTCCAGTTAGCTCATGAAGATCTTGTGAAATAATATCTTTAGATTGCTTGTTCTTTATCAGGACTTCAAGTTTTTTAGAAAGTTCTTGTAAAAAATCTACTCTAATAGGCACCAAAGCCTCGCAAGCTTTTTCCACTCCTAATTGGGTTTTTTGTAGATATTTTTCATTTACATCGCCTAATTCCATTAAAAATGTATCGAACAGTCCATCTCCCATTTTAACCACATCGATTTCTTTTAATTCAGCATCAATCTCCTTTTTAAATTCATCCGGAGATTGGCCTTCATCTTGACATTCTTTTTCAATATTTAAATCAGCATAAAGTTGGTGTAAAGCAACAGCACAGTTTTGCAAGGCAGGATCTTGATTGATTAATTTTTTCAAGTCAGGATTTTGGTCTAACAGTTTTTGCAATTCTGCAGGTATTTTCATGAGCTCCTTTGAATCTGAACTTATACTTCTCGGGCTGTCACTAAAAAATCTTAATTTTGAATCCAGGGCAGTTTTTAACTCATCCAATGATGAAGTGGCGTTGGCAAAGGCTTCTTTCTCTAATGCGGCACGTTGCTCCGGTGTCATATTTAAATAAGAATTTACAAATGATGCTTCATCTTTTAGACTTTCTTGGAGTTTTTTATTTTGAATTAATAAAT
>JANWKO010000092.1 GCA_025451335.1 Gammaproteobacteria bacterium | reverse complement strand
TTGCCTTTGGTTTTACGAGCATATAACCAACAATATAGTGCTGTACGGGCACCACCAACATGCAAATAGCCGGTGGGACTTGGTGCAAAACGAGTAATAACAGTCATAATCATTCTCAATATTTAAAAAGACTTAAGTTAAACGACAAGGAGGTTAAAGTATAGTTTGGCCTGACTTACAAGCGCAAATGAAATTCACTTGTATTCAGGCCATTAGATGGCTAAAAGACAGATAGGATAATGAGGACGCTACGCTTGCGTCCGTTAAATTGAAGATCCTCGTGATGAGTGATGCTTGCTTTGTCGTTCAAGCTCGTGTTGACGTGAATTCTCCATTTTTCTATGAACATAACCCACTCCAGCCAAACCGAATAATGCAGCTGATCCAAGTGTACAAGCTTTTTCTAAAGGCCGTACAGGATTTCCCTGACTAGTTGCATGAGCCATATGTGCGCCGCTATAACAAGCTAAACCACCCGCGCCAGCACCAAGTAAAAACATAGGAGCCATTATAATTTCAAGATCTTTTAATTTCTTAAATTTCATTGATTGATGCAATAACAATACCTAGACCGGTTAAGCTAACAACAGCGCTTGTACCCATTTTTAGAATATCAAATATATTTCGTGTATTTGCCATATAGCTTACTCCTCTTCTTTTATTAAAAATTAGTAACCAATTATAATTGCCATATAATATATGTCAAATTCATTAAAAATACACAATAATTGTACAAATTCTATTTGAAATCATTTACTCTAACAACACTAATAAAATAAAACATCAATGCACGCTAGTCTTTTAGCTCAAACTGCCCCGTCTATTTAGGCCAAAGACTTCTGTATTTGGATAGACCAAAAAACAATCATCTCTGCAAAAAATTCCGTTTTATGTTAAAGTAATGCCCCTATGCAAAACATCACCCCTAAACACATCATCGTAGGCATGTCCGGAGGCGTTGACTCTTCCGTAGCTGCCCTTTTGCTAAAAGAAGCTGGGCATCATGTGGAAGGTGTTTTCATGAAAAACTGGGAACAAGATGATACTGATACATTTTGTCCCGCGAGTATTGATATGGCCGATGCCCAAGCCGTGTGCGACAAGCTACAAATTGAGTTACATCGGGTTAATTTTGCCGCAGAATATTGGGAACATGTTTTCGCGCATTTTTTAACAGAATATCGCGCTGGACGCACTCCGAACCCAGACATCCTTTGTAACAAAGAAATTAAATTTAAAGCCTTTTTAAATTATGCGAAACAACGAGGTGCAGATTTTATCGCGACGGGGCATTATGCAAGATGCTCGCATCCTTCAGCTATTCATGATTCATCAAAAGATTCTCATGCGACTTTTACTAAGGGTGCGTTTTTTACTGAATGCCAACTGTTAAAAGGCTTAGACAATAATAAAGATCAAAGTTATTTTCTGCATGCTTTAACAAAAGAACAACTTGCGCAAAGCCTCTTTCCTGTCGGTGAATTGAAAAAAGAAATCGTGCGTGATATTGCAAAAAAAGCTGGATTTATCAATCACGAAAAAAAAGACAGCACGGGAATTTGCTTTATTGGCGAACGCAAATTTAAAACATTTTTAAATGATTATCTTCCCGCTAATCCCGGCGAGATGGTGACTCCGGATGGTAAAGTCATTGGACAACATGACGGCTTAATGTTCTACACACTAGGCCAACGACAAGGTTTAAAAATTGGCGGTCAAAAAGATTCAACAGAATCACCATGGTATGTCGTAGGGAAAGATATCGAAAAAAACCGCTTACTTGTTGGACAGGGACAAGATCACCCTTTGCTTTTTGCTAAGGCGCTAATTACCAAAGAGATTCATTGGATAGCAGATGCTCCTCTACAATTTCCTTTCGCCGTCTCAGCTAAAACTCGCTATCGTCAGAAAGATCAACCGTGTATTATTTATGAATTATCTGAAAATCAATATAAAATCGTATTTGATGAACCGCAACGCGCAATTACACCAGGGCAATCCATTGTTTTTTATCATGGAGATATCTGTCTGGGAGGCGGTGTAATAATTAAGTCAACGGGAGCATAAATTTGCAAGATAAATTTTATAAAATTACTCTTGCCTTAGCAGGCTTAATTCAATCAGTCAGCTTGGTGAAAGAAATCGCGCAAACTGGCAAAGCCAATGACGCTGCTTATCAAGCGAGTATTAATAGTATATTTCAAACGAATCCTAACAATATTTTGGAAATATATGAAGGTTTACCTGGAATTAAACTGGGCCTAGAAAAATTATTACAAATATTTGGTCCGCAAGTTAAATCTTCAAAATCATTGATGCATTATGTATTATCCCTTTTATATTTACAAAAAAAAATATCTCGTTCCACGAAGTTGCAAAACCAATTAATTCAACGCATACAGCAAGCGAAAAAACAAGTCGATTATTTTCACTTAACACACCCTACTGTGATTTCCAATTTAGCGGACACGTATCTAAATACAATCAGTCCATTTAAATTTCGCATTATCATTTGGGGGACAGAACGATCGTTAAGTGTCACGGAAAATATGGATAAGATTCGTGCTCTCTTATTATCTGGTATTCGTTCGGCTGTTTTATGGCGACAAATGGGCGGCTCTCGTTTGCAATTAATTTTTTCACGAGGAAAAATTAAAGCCATGGCGGAAAAAATTTTAGAAGAAATTGAACAAAAATCGTAGCGAATTCTCATTTTATTTATGGTAGTTATAAAGGAAAAATATGCAAATAACTTCACTTACAGCTCTTTCCCCTCTTGATGGACGTTATCAAGAAAAACTCGCTGATTTACGGCCTATTTTTAGCGAATATGGTTTGATACGTTTTCGCGTACTCGTTGAAGTTAGATGGCTGCAAATGTTGACTGAGCATGCTCATTTACCCGAAGTACCGCAACTTAGCCCAGAAGCTAATCAAGTATTAAATTCCATCGTTGACAATTTTTCAGAACAAGATGCGATACGTATCAAACATATCGAAAACGGCATCAACCATGATGTCAAAGCAGTCGAATACTTTCTCAAAGAACGCGTCGCGAATAATAAAGAACTAGCAAAAATCAGTGAATTCATTCATTTTGGCTGTACATCAGAAGACATAAATAATTTAGCTTATAGTCTGATGTTGCACACCGCACGGAAAAAAGTCATTTTACCGAGTTTAGATAATTTGCTTTCGATTCTAAAAAATTTAGCGCATGAATATGCAAACCAACCTATGCTTGCTCGTACCCATGGTCAACCTGCTACACCAACTACAGTAGGAAAAGAAATCGCCAACGTTATCGCACGTTTGCAACATCAAATTACCCATTTAAAAACGATGCCATTATTAGGAAAATTTAATGGGGCCTCAGGAAATTATAATGCTGTTGTTGTTGCTTATCCTGAAGTCGATTGGCAAAAAATAAGTAAAAACTTTGTTTCTAAACTTGATCTCACCTGGAATCCTTACACAACACAAATTGAACCTCATGATTCCTTGGCAGAATTCTTTAGCACATTGTCACGAATTAATACCATATTGATAGATTTCAATCGCGATATATGGGGTTACATTGCAATAAATTATTTCAGTTTGAAAACTCTTAAAAACGAAGTCGGTTCATCTGCCATGCCTCACAAAGTCAACCCCATCGATTTCGAAAATGCAGAAGGTAATTTAGGAATTTCTAGTGCCTTATTCGAACATTTAGCATCGAAATTGCCAATTTCGCGTTGGCAACGCGATCTATCTGATTCCACTGTTTTACGTAATATAGGTGTCGCAATTGCGCATGCCAACTTAGCTTATCAATCCACCTGCAAAGGACTCAGTAAAATTGTCCCAAATTCCACAGTTTTAGAAGCAGATTTGGCCCAACATTGGGAAGTGCTTGCTGAACCCATCCAAACGGTTATGCGTCGTTATGGCGTAGAACAACCTTATGAAAAATTGAAATCATTTACGCGCGGACAAGTGATTACAAAAGCTATGTTACATGAATTTATCCAACAACTTAATTTGCCTGAAAAAGCCAAAAAACAGTTATTGTCATTAACCCCCAGTACTTATTTAGGGTACGCAGCAGAGCTAGCGAAACAGATATAATTTTTTTGGTATAATGAAAGAATATTCCAGTGCTTTTGGGTCTATCTATAGGTTCTACCGCCGAAATTTAGGTTTAAGGAGAGCCCTTATGAAATTCAGGATATTGTTTTTACTGACTTCTTTTTTTTATACCACGGGCAGTTTTGCGATGTTTTGCCCTAATGGTTTTAATCAAATTAATGAAGGCGATACGATTGAACAAGTTCAAGCGCAATGCGGTAGTCCTGCCTCGGCAAAAAGATTTGTTGATGAACGTAATCAACCTCAAGAATGGACTTATGTCCTACCTATCATGCCACCCCCAAATACCCTAGGGTCAAATCCTGGGACCCAAAAAATCACTTATGATTTCGTCGATGGCAAACTCGTAAACATGACAAATAATGGTATAGGTGTAGGCTCTTCACCTGCGTGTGGAACAGCTAATATTCAAGTGGGTAGCAGCATAGATGATGTAAAAAACTCTTGTGGCAAACCGAATGAAATTCAGAAAACAAATATGGTTGGCCCTTCAGGACAAAATCCTCCTCCAAATCAAATAACACAATGGAATTATGGCGGAAGCACTCCTGCGACGCTTGTTTTTGAAAATGGAAAATTAAAAGAACGCCAATAATACGCCTTTTTCTAGTACAAAGTGCTGCACCCGAGGCACAGCACTAAGGATTATTGCAGCTCTTTCTCTCCGCATTCAACAAAGATTATTGCGAAGTTCCTGCACCAGGCATTGCTCCCGGAGCTTCTGCAGGTTGCGCTCCTGCTCCTGGTGGGGCTGCTGAAGGCTGGGTTTCACCTGCTCCTGGCGCAGGACCTTCGCTACCAGGTGTAGATCCGGGTCCTTCGCTGCCGGGCGTTGCTCCTGGCC
The DNA here is from genome assembly GCA_025451335.1 of Gammaproteobacteria bacterium. Taxonomy (GTDB): domain Bacteria; phylum Pseudomonadota; class Gammaproteobacteria; order DSM-16500; family DSM-16500; genus JAJPGW01. Next base: position 262 of record JANWKO010000092.1, on the reverse strand, counting down.
CTTCACTACCGGGTGTCGCTCCAGGTCCTTCACTACCTATTGCAGGTACCGTTGTGACGTAATAAACGACTTTTTGTCCACGATTGCCACCTTGCCAAGGTTGTTCGTATATAAAACTGACACGTAAATGATGTCTCCCAAAAAATGCATGGGATTTCACACGAAACTCCCAAGATTCATAACCAGGAGCACCCATCACATGTTTATGATGATGCCTTCCGCCTTTTTCATGATCCACAAGCGTCAACATATGTCTATCATA
>JANWKO010000091.1 GCA_025451335.1 Gammaproteobacteria bacterium | reverse complement strand
TTTCATTTATTATGAAAGATATTCACCCGCATGATATTGGTACGGTGTTAGATCATGAAGGTATAGCAGTTCGTGCGGGTCATCATTGTGCCATGCCATTAATGGAGCGATATAAAGTTCCAGCTACGGTGCGTATTTCATTTGGCTTATACAATAATGAAGAAGATGTTGATGCATTAATGGTTGGATTACAACAAGTGAAGAGGATATTTGCATAAATGTCAGAATTACGTGAATTGTATCAAGAAACGATTATTGATCACGGTCGTCATCCACGCAATTTTGGTGAATTGGCCGAAGCAAATCATCATCAAGATGGATTTAATCCACTTTGTGGCGATAAGATTACTATTCATCTTTATGAGCATAATGGTGTAGTAGAAAAAATTAAGTTCGAAGGTTCAGGTTGCGCCATTTCTATGGCGTCAGCTTCTTTGATGACAGAAGAATTGACAGGTAAAACCGTGCAAGAAATTCAAGAATTATTTACCTTGTTTCATCAAGCCGTGACAGAATCGGATCAAGACGCAATGGATGACAAATTAGGTAAATTATCCGTATTAAGCGGTGTGGCGGAATTTCCTGCACGAGTGAAATGCGCTCCCTTGGCTTGGCATACATTAAAAGCAGCATTAATAAAACATTCGGGTGTAGTGAGTACGGAGGATAAAGCATGACACAGATGGTTTCGCTCACAGATGCAGCGGTAGAGCACATTAAGAAAATGCTCGCTCAAAATGATAAGGGTGTGGGATTTCGCTTATCAATAAAGAAAACCGGTTGTTCTGGTTATGCTTATGTACCAGAAATTATTGATACTATTCGAACGGAAGATCAGCATTTTATTCAAGATGAATTGAATGTATATGTTGATCCAGCAAGTGAAAATTTTATTAAAGGTTTAATTATTGATTATGTAGCGGATAATGCAGTGGGATTAAAGCAAAAACGTTTGGTGTTTATTAATCCGAATGAAAAAAATCGCTGCGGATGTGGAGAAAGTTTTACATTGAATTAGAATAGGGGTCAAGTCTTGAAAGTTGACTAATTAGATGGTCAACTTTCAAGACTTGACCCCTGTTACCTGTTAATCAGAAGGTTTTTTTTTAAAATATTGACTGTAATTAAGAGTTTTGTATGTTAAAGAACGATACAATTGAAGTAACCCGCGAATGCGAAGCCATGTTGATTCCATCTGGAGTGAAAGTCACCATCCAGAAAGGTTCGCTAGTGATGATTACTCAGGCGTTAGGAAATTCATACACGGTATACGTGAATGGAAATTTAGCACGCGTTGCGGGAAAAGATGGCGATGCGCTAGGCATGGTTATTTTGGATGAACCTGATGTTAATGAAATGGTTGGCACGACAGAAGACAAAGTTTGGGAATTGTTAAAAACTTGTTTCGATCCAGAAATCCCAGTCAACATTGTAGATCTTGGATTAGTTTATGAATGTAAAATTTCGGAAGGTGAATCGGAACAAGAAGTTGAAATTAAAATGACATTAACTGCACCAGGCTGTGGTATGGGTCCTGTTTTAGTTGCTGATATTGAACAAAAAATCCATGCTATCAGTGAAGTGAAAACAGTTAAAGTCGATTTGGTTTTTGATCCTCCATGGAACCGCAGTATGATGAGCGATGTGGCTAAATTACAGTTGGGTATGTTGTAAAAAAATTTTAATTTGCAAATTAAAAATGTCAAAATTATTAAGAGGTAAATTTTCATGTCAGCACAAGATTTAATTAAACAGCAAATTACTGAAAATCAAGTTATGTTATATATGAAAGGCACACCACAATTTCCGCAATGTGGATTTTCTTCTAAAGCAGTGAGTATATTAAAAGCTTGTAACATTGAATTTGGTTCCGTTAATGTATTAGAGCATCCAGAAATACGCGATGGCATCAAAGAATTTTCTAATTGGCCAACGATTCCACAATTATACATTCAAGGTAATTTTATCGGTGGTAGCGATATTATGTCGGAAATGTATGAAAGTGGTGAATTGCAAGAATTGATTGCTGAGCTAAATCACGATATATAAATCATATAGAGTTGCGGGTTTTGGTAAAATATACCTGTATTTTTTTACGCAAACTAGCATAATATACCTTTATATTTTACGGGATAAAAAAAGTGAAGCGCTATTTCTTTGATAAATTACACGATTTTATGCGGGACCCGTTCAACGTGATTACATCAAGTCAAAAACAACAACAGGCTATCTGAATGATTATGAACTCATCTCGCTACCGTTTTATTTGGTGGGACAATTATACGGATTGCTGGAATAAGTCTAGATAGCTAATTTTTTAAATTAAATTTTTTTATAAAAAATGGAAGTAAATTAATTCGGATAATATAATTGTCATCCAACTGCCATTTATTAGAATTATATTATGATACCAAAGAATCACATATCACTATTGATTACAAATCATGTCAATGAATTATGTGCGCCATTATTTAATAACAGTGAAATAAGTTATTTTCATTATGCAAAAATGTATGATGATGGTAGGGTATCCGTTTTAGTCACTAATCCTTATTATCATAGCCATTTCTGGGAAAGAAAATATAATGAAGATTTTTTTCCAAATTACAAACCTGGAATTTTTTTCAATGAGCCGTGTGCGACAAAAGGACTTGAAGATGCAAGGAACTATTTTAATATAGATCACATGATGATGCTATTATCACGCCAAGCGGATCATTATGAAGTCTTTGGATTTGCAACACATACGGTAAATGACAAAATTATTTCATTTTATATGTATAACTTAGATTCATTATTAAAGTTCGGCGATTTTTTTAAAGAAAATGCAAACCGATTAATCACAGAGATTGATAATAATCCATTAATATCAAATGGGTACAAACCAAACAGAATCGTTTCTGATGAATCGAGACTAAAATTTGATAATTTTTCTCAAGCAGATTATCTGCAAATAGATCTGACAGATAGACAGATTGATTGCATTCGCAATTTGATTAAAGGCATGACAATGAAAAAAATCGCTAAAATAATGAATCTTTCTCCTAAAACTATCGAACACTATTTCCAAATCATTCGAAAAAAATTAAATTGCCGGTCTCGTTCAGAGTTAATTGCCAAAGCATTACAAATACCAGTAATAAGAAGAGCTTTAGACTAAAGTAAGGTGATATTGAATTAGGTACTGCGTTAGAGTTGCGTAAGGGTATTATGGTAGGCGCAACGCTGGTGCCGAAACAGAAACTTGCACCCGTTCCAGCAGAAGATAAACAACAAGCGATCGGTTTTTCTACATTTTAATGGTTAAACGATCTTTTGGGTTTTCATTAAAAAGCTTTACATTGAACTGTTGCCCAACCAGTTCCAGAGAATAATAAGGGATCAATATAAATAGAGCCATTTTCTCCACTGAAACGTCCTTGAATGATATGATTGTAATCTGGCGACGTTTCACTTAAATAAGATGTCTGATATTCAAAGTGGAAAAAGCCACTGGATTGGATGGCTATACCTAATTCGCGATTCTTCAGATTTACATGACAGGCATATTGATTGCCAAGATTTTTGGTCACTGGTACGACAAGCGTATAATCATATGAAACGATACATTCATTTCCGAGATGGCAGATTTTATGCGGCTTTGCGTCTACATTTTGTGCGACGATGAGTGAAGAAAGTACTATTACTATTCCAAAAGGTGATTTAATTTTTTTCATCTTGCTCCTTAGAGGTCCTTGTTGTTTATTTTGAACTTTCACGAAACATATCAGAATTCATTTTGTTATCAAGCAGATTTTCAAAAATTTAGAAATATTGACATAAAGTTGATATTGTACTAGTTTGTCAATAGACGAGAGGCGGTTGAATTATTATTAAAAAAAGATTATGCAAAGAATATTTTCTCATAATATTTCCTTAAAGAATAGAAAACAACATATTCAAGATTTCAAAAAGAAGTTTTTGAAACAGCTCGTAGATGAGGAAATTGATATAAATTATCCCGAAGCAATAAAGGATGGTTATTGTACTAGTTTTTACATTCTCAATCGTATCCAAACATGTGTAAAAGAAGCATTATTGGATTCTAAAGATGATATGTGGTTACAAGAACTTCTTAAAGCAACAAAACAAATCAAAAATACAAACGAAATTTCACAAGAAATTATTAATGAAAAATTTATTCTTTTTTTAAAAAAATATCCTCAAGTAGATTCTGGAGAGTGGATAAAAAGGTTAGAGAAGGGACATTGCGATGGTTACTCTTTTTTAATGATAAGCTTATTTTTATTGAATTGTCAGGTATCAAGGCAGTCTGGGAAAAAAGCACTAATTACAGCTTGGAGCACAATAAAAACAGTTTTTAATTTACTAAGTCATTGGGATGGAAAACGCAATTTACTTGAGAAAGACCGTAAAATAATTAGTATTGTGTTGCAATTAATATATTATTCACAACATTCCGGCACGGAATTGAAGATCACTTGGAGCGATTACCATAAAATTTTACCTAAGCTTTTTCCATTAATATCTTCCTGGGAAAAGAAATTTAGTTATTTTAAAGAATTTAAAATCGATTCGCGAGATGCAATTGCTTTACCTCTTAACAAAGCAAACATATTACAAGCTCTTGATAAAGTTTCCAATAATGAAATCCTGAGCATAGGAGCAGATGATCATAATTCTGTTATTTTCCAATATATTTGCCCGCGAACACATACAAGTAAATATGGTTATTATGATCCAAATAATTTTAAAGGATTACTGTTCGATCTCAGCAAGGAGAAAGTGAGCAATTTAGTTTTATTGGCGCACTCAAATGGTACTTCATTTAACGCTTGTATTTTTGGATCTAAACGTTCGCATAAATTAACACGTTCTGCACCATTGATTGATTTAGATCAGATAACTGCACATGAAAAAAATGATGCGATGATTTGGTCGATTGCTAGTGGACATTTGAAACCATTTCGATTTTGGATGAAGAATGTGGATATAAATGCCAAAATGGGAGATGGTTGGTCTTTTTTACATAATGCAGTTAAATACCATCGATTGGAAATGGTTCGAGAATTGTTACTGCAAAAAATAAATGTTGATGAGAAGACCGATGCAGGTCGCACTCCTTTAATGATTGCTGCCCGTTTTGGCTGGATTGATATTGCAAAGGAATTATTGAAGTATCACCCATTACTTAATGAGCAAATACACGCTGATGCAAAGAAAAACCAAGGATATGCTGCGCTACATCTAGCCATGAAATATCAACATAATGAATTGGCTAAGTTATTAATCGATAACGGCGCTAATACTTTGGTCCGGACAAAAGATGGAAAGCTTCCATCTGATTTTGTTAATGATGAAGCTATGCAAAATGTAAAAAAATATAACAGGTAACAATCCTAAATACTAATAACTACCCAGTCCCATTATGGATGTGCATTTTTCGATTTCAATTTGCATATGTTTGTACAATTTTAAAAGCAAGCTGAGCATTATTTACCGCACAAGTTAGTCTTGTCAATTTGTTTTGTGTTTTTGTTTGACTATATTGTGTTTTCTGTATACTATTTATCAAAAATTAACTGTGGTATGCACAATACAAACTAGCTGAAATAACAAAACGAGAGAGACTAAAAGAGAAGAGCATATGTTAAGAATGTCTATTTATGAAAAGTTGTCAGAAATTTTTGAGTCATTAGCTACATCCACTCCAGAAAATATTAGAAATGAAATCATACCAATCTTACTGGATAAAAAATTAGACGAAATCCGTGAAGAAGCTGTTAGGATTCGGAATGCTTCAACCAAAGAAAATATATGGGATTTGTTGATAAAACAGTCGTTAAATTCTGAACCAAAACCAACAGAACAATTAATTCCAGAAGAAAAAATCAAAGAAATCAACATTGAAATTCAACAACATACCACTTCTAAATTGATTATAGATGCACTGAGTATTAAAATTGAAGAAATGTTACGCTGGGATAGAGATGATAGTTTAAATGAAATAAAAAAAGAAATTGAAAAATTCCTTAACATAACAAAAATCCAAAAGTGGAGTAAAGATTTTTCCATCGCTTTTGTTGATTTTGTAATGGATTGTTACAAAAAAAATGTTATAAATAAAGCAGAAGTAAGAAAATACCTCTTGAATGATTTGTTATCAGCAGAAGTTCTAGAATACGCAGGCAATCAACTATTTATTACTATTGGTCTAACGACCGAAGAAATAGTATATGAAAAAAAAGAAAGTAAATCCATTTTAGACAAGATGAAAAAAGCAGAGCAATTAGACAACTACTTGCTGCCATTGTTTTTCTATATTCTTTCAGGAAAAACAGTAAAGAATAAGCTAGCAATCTATGCTTTATTAATGAATATTAATTCTGAAAGTGGGTTAGATAATATTCATAAATTAGAAGACTTTAAATCGAAAGATATTGTCAATCTATTAGCAAAACCATTTATTAAAGATTTAGAATTGTTTGCTGAAACTAATGCCAACGCCGCAATTGAATTAAGTCGTATGTATTTATTGGCATGGCAAAATAATTACCAACAAAGTTTATATTTAGCAAAAGCGATTGAATATGATCGAAAGTCATTACTTTTAAACGGGTCATCTTCTGATTTAACAACCTTACTCAATCAGGAAATGCAAAAGTTAAAGTCTGAAGAAAAACGCGAGCAAAAATCAGAAGTAAAAGAATTAGATATAAGAATAAATGACATCATTCCCACTGTTTCAAGTGAAATGAAAGAATCATCGTCAATAACTCGATTTATTGCTTTGCAAATTGCAGTTCAAAAAGTTTTTACTTCTGCATTGACAGGTAATAAAGAAGCTATAGAGACTGTCTTGAATCCTTTTTTTAAAGAAAAGTCGGTAGGCATTGAGCAGGAGGTATTAAGTCAATGGTTTTATAAATTTTGTCAATTTCCAAAGATACAATCAGATTTGCCAAAAATTTTGAAGAATCTATCTAAGGAATTACAAGGTAATATTTTAAATTTATACCTCACTGCCCATTTTGCACAAAAACCTATTGTCGATTTTACTCAAGAAGAAAAATGGCTTTTTACCTTGTTCAAAGATGAAAATATCCGCAGTCATTTGGATGGCCCAAATTTAATCGCATTTTTAGAATTTTGTTTTGAGCGAAAAAAAATAAAAGTCGGTTGGTATGAGGAAAAAGATGCATTAAGCCACTTTGGAGTGAATTCAAGTAATTTTTTTACTGAAATATTGACAGATAAAAACGTTTTATCCCAATTGGTTGAAAAATATAGCCATAAATTTATATTAAAATTAATCTTAGCGGATGTTGCAATAGAAGCAGACAAAAAAACTAATCAGCAAATAATTTCCATTGTAATTGAAGAAATGAATGAATTGCTAAATGGTAAAGTTGAAGAAAGACAACAGGATTTTCTAACATTGCTCTTTTTTGTTTTTCAAAAGATTGAAAATGGAATATTATCCATGTCTGAATTTGTGTCAAAACTTTCAATTATCAATAAAAATCTTGGGCTTGAATGGCAAGTTGAAAAGCTTAACAAACAAAAACCCATGTATTTAAGTCAATATTCAGACTATATTTGCAAAATGTTGGAACAGAAAAAAATTGCCGTAGATTCTGTTGCTGCGATTATGGATATTTATTTTCATAGAAGTCGTTTTCCAGCAAATGTAGAGCTTGATATTGAGTCTTTATGTTTAAAACGTTATGATGAATTATCATATTCATCTCGTTTTAATCTTTTCAAAAAAATCATTGGCACAACTATCCATGCGCATAGTCAAGGTTGTGATGAGTCTCGATATCTCGAACAACATGAGAAACCGGAAAGAACCAAGGAAAGAATAATTTTTCTCGCTTTTATATTAAAAAATAATGATTTCGTTTTCGATATTGAAACAGAAATTTTTCGTATAGCTGGAAAAGATCCTTTTTATCCTCCTTATTTTAAAAATTCGCCTGAAGAAATTTTTAATGCTATTGTTGATATAAGAAAGCAATATCCTAAATTAGAGTTGGAAAAAGAACTGACAATAATCGAAAATTTGTTTCGCTCTGCTTATAACCTAGAATCCTCAGATATAAGCGCTACTGAAGTTGAAAAATTAAAAAAAGCATTTTTTAATTATCCATCACCATTTCAACTAATTTCTCTTCCACTTCCAAAGGAAGAAAAAAGAGCCTTGCAAAGCTCATTGAAAAGTGAATCATTTTACCCTGTAATTAATACATCGAAACACTTTCTTAGCTGGTTATCAAACAAGGAACAGGCGTTAAGAGTATTAAGGAATATGCCTGAAAAAGTTAAGAATGAATTACAAGCTGAACTTGCTAATACGTTAAAAAATCGTTTAGATAATCTTAAGAAGAACGATGAACGCGTTGAATTATTAACTGCAACGCTAAAACTAGATAGTAGAAGCACTCCATTATTACGTTATATCAATTCTAAATGGATTAAAAATGAATGTGTTAAAACTTATGATTCCATCACTTCCGAGCTTAAATCAATACATGATAAGTTATCAGATCAAGAGTCTTCATTTAACGCATTTGAAAAAATCGTAACAATGATTATTCAACGGGAAGATTGCCAATATGGAATGGATTCCATTCAGGAATCAGATATTCGATATAGTAGAAACGAATTTGTCGATAGATTTCTAAATTCTATATTGGCTGCTATTAAAAAGAATGACTCTGAAAAGATCAATGGATTATTAAAGGAAAGAAATTTTCCATGCACTGAAATACAAAACCTTATTAAGTTATTTGATAAATTGATTCCGCATAATTCGGAACAGAAACAGGTAGCAAAAGTTTCGCCCTAAAATGCATACCTTTTTAACAAGTTCAAAGCCAGCTCTAGAAAGCTGGCTTTTTTATTGACTTCGTGTGTTTTCTGCCAGCTTGCAGAGAGCCACAATTATTTTGCAAGCGGCGGTTAACTTGCTGATAAAGTATCGTTAATTCTCTTTGTTCATTTATCTATTTCAGAGCTATAAATTTTGCACCAGCATGAGTTTCATCTCCTATAACACAAGAAGTGACGATAGACATTGCTACTTTATAATCTATTAAGCTAATCCCTTGTTCTTCTTCTTTAATCTCACCTTGAGGAGAAATAATCACATCAAGGATTTGATAAGTGGGTGGCATATTGTACTTGGGGTTAGGAGGGTTAAAATTATGATAAACTGGTATTTCAATATTTCCTGTTTTTGCATTAAGGATAAATTCTTTAGCATTAATAGAATATGTATTAGGTGAATAAGGTATCGGACCACTTTGAGATACTAATTTGCAATCGGTTTTACTATCTTCGATAATTTTAATTTCCCCACCTTTTAGTAAGTGATTTTTTATCTCCTCATAAGAGGTAAGATATTTTGTTGATGTTGCATATGAAGAAGACGCAACTCATAGTAACAATAGTGTATGAATAAATTTGAATTTCATTTGAATATCCTTTTTCATTTAGTGTTTAAATTTAAAGCAAACATAATGATGCAGCAAAGGGACTGAGACAATATTCAAGCACCAATGCATAATATAAAATATAACAAGAAACTCCGAGAAAATATGTAAAATTATCAATGGAATAAAATGACCAAATTTTTAAAAAAAATTCTTCTCAAAAAGGTGAATAGTTACAACATTGGAGGAACTATAGAATGCTAAATGCCAGACAATTAAATGATTCTACTTCTTATTATGTTATTCGTGTTTGGGCTCATTGGTACAATGCCTTGAGAATGATGCGAGATGCTCGAGATACAATTCGATATCTAAATAAACACTCTGATCATAATGAAAGTAAAGAGAATACGCGTGCGGTATCAATTTATTTTGCGCATGGCGCAGCAGATCAGCGTTCAGCGGTGATCCCTTTGATTGAAGGTATGCTAGAACGTGGACTTTCAAAAAGAATCAGGCATGTCATCCCAATTAAATATAAGGATAGAAGAAAAGGCTTAGGCATTGAATTCTTCGCTGAGCAAATAAAGGATACCATCATTGAAAATGGCGATCAAAATAACGATATTATCGTTATTGGACATTCGTGCGGTGGTGTTGAGATTTCCCATTTTGTAGAAAATTTTGCAAAAAAAGCTGGTATTAATGTCGTATTAGCTATTCCAATTTGTGCTCCTTTTTTCGGTACTCCAAGTGCAAAAGCAGCCGCTTTTTTATGTCGTTCTAAAGCAATGGAACAAATACAAGATGATAGTAATACTTTACAAAATTTGCGAAAACAAATGAATGAAAGTGATTGCCCAATTATCTGCGTATCAGCTGGCAAGGATCAAATGGTTCCACCTGATGGTTGCTGCCCAGAAAAGCTAAACGAAAAAGTATTTCCTGAGGATGATCACCTGACTATTCTTTATTCCCCTAAGGTGATGGATTTATTGCGAAATATCTGTAATGTTGCAGCTGAGTCCTCTTCTTCAAGTCTAAAAGAACATATAACAAGTATATGTTCTCCCAAAATCCCAAAATCAAAAAATAAATCAAGCTGGTGTAGTTTATACAAACCCGCATTAACAGTTGGATTTGGCGTTGCAGGATTAGCACTGGTGGCGCAGAGGTTG
>JANWKO010000090.1 GCA_025451335.1 Gammaproteobacteria bacterium | reverse complement strand
TTTATCTTTGTAGCGATTTCGAATTTCAATGACACGTTGTAAATTCACTTCATTAAATGTCGTTAGCATCGCAGTAGTTTGTGTGACTTCTAATAAACGCTCCGCAATTCGTGCGCGAATGCGTGTCATGGGTACGCGTTTTTCAGGGCGAGATGATGAGCCGCCTGTTGCCACTGAAGTCATGACGTTTTCTTTTGTCACACGTCCGCCTTTGCCTGTACCTTGAACTTGGCTAAAATCTACTTCATGTTCAGCAGCAGCGCGACGTGCAGCAGGACCAGCCGTGGTTGCTGCTTTGGTAGTGAATTCTTCTTTTGATTTTTCAGATTTTGCAGGTTCTTTAGCTTCAGTTTTTGTTTCTTTTTTCTCAGCTTTTGTTTCTGTCTTGGTTGCTGGTTCCGATGATGATTTGGCAGCGCCTGCTTCTTCAATAATAGCGACGACTTCATTAGCATGAACCACATCACCGGTATTTTTGCGGATTTCTTTTAAAATTCCATCTTGAGGTGCTGGAACCTCAAGCATTACTTTATCAGTTTCAAGATCTACGATGTTTTCGTCACGAGATACCTTATCGCCGGCTTTTTTGTGCCATGTTGAGATAGTTGCATCGGCAATGGATTCTGGCAACATTGGAACTTTGACTTCAATACTCATCGGTTTTTTCCTTATTTTATTTGGGCCTATTGACCCAAGGCTCTAATCACTAATTCTTTCTGCTCTTTCATATGTACTGATGCATATCCAACAGCAGGTGAAGCTGCTGCTGATCTACCAACATAACGCAAGGTTTGGTTTTCATCTAAACAAGATGCAATATCATCTTGAATAGCATACCAAGCACCTTGATTTTCAGGTTCTTCTTGACACCAAATCACATCTTTAACATGTTTAAATGGCGCTAAAACTTCTTTCATTCGCACGTCTGGAAATGGATATAATTGCTCTATTCGAATAATAGCAATATTCTGTTTCTTTAATTCACGACGTTTTTCTAATAATTCATAATATACTTTACCAGAGCAAAATATCAGTCTATCCACTGATTCTGGCTTCATTTCATCTATTTCAGGAATAACGAGTTGAAACTCACCTTCTGCTAATTCTTCCAAAGTCGAAACGGCAAGAGGATGTCGCAATAAGCTTTTTGGTGACATCACAATCAGAGGCTTACGGAAAGGTCGTAACATTTGTCTTCGCATCATATGATAAACTTGTGCAGGCGTACTTGGAACACAGACTTGCATATTATTTTGTGCACACAATTGCAAATAGCGCTCCAATCTTGCTGAAGAATGCTCAGGTCCTTGTCCTTCATATCCATGCGGTAATAGCATGACTAAACCACATAAACGTCCCCATTTCTGGTCGCCGGAACTGATGAACTGATCAATTACGACTTGTGCACCATTCGCAAAATCTCCAAATTGTGCTTCCCAAATCACTAAATTATTGGGCTCTGTAGACGCAAATCCATATTCGAATGCTAATACTGCTTCTTCAGAAAGTAAGGAATCAATCACATTAATTTGTACTTGATTAGGTGATAAATGACTCAGTGGAATATACATACTTCCTGTATTTTGATCATATAAGACAGCTAAGCGGTGAGCGAACGTTCCTCGTCCGGAATCCTGGCCACATAAGCGGATGGGGAAACCTTCTGTCAATAATGTTGCATAAGCCATGGTTTCCGCATAACCCCAATTGATGGGAGATTCGCCATCGGTCATTTTCTTTCTGGTTTCCATCACTTTCTTCACTTGTGGCTGCAATACAAATCCATCCGGAAATTTTTCCATCGCTTTACCAAGTGACTTTAATTTTTCAATTGGCAACCGGGTATCACATTTTGCAGTCCAATCTTTACCAACAAATGGTGCCCATGCATTTGCAAATTCATACGATGCAACATCTCGAGCTAAAGGAACAACGCCCTTACCCGCATCTAATTGATCTCGGTAAGAATCCATTAATTGAGGTACATATTTATCATCTATAAGACCTTCGGAAATCAGTTTTTTGGCATAAATTTCTGCAGGTACCGGCATCGCTTTAATGACTTTATACATAATGGGCTGAGTTGCAGAAGGCTCATCCGCCTCATTATGACCATGACGTCGATAACAAACCAAATCAATGACAACGTCACGATTAAATTTATTGCGATAATCAATAGCCAATTTGCCTGCAAATACGACTGCTTCCGGATCATTACCATTGACATGCAAAATCGGAGCTTCAACCATTTTAGCCACATCCGTGCAGTACAAACCGGATCGCGCATCGAGTGGATTACTGGTTGTGAATCCCACTTGATTATTAATAACAACATGGATAGAACCACCAACAGTAAACCAACGCGCTTGCGACATGTTAAAAGTTTCCATGACCACACCTTGTCCAGCAAATGCAGCATCGCCATGAACTTGAATAGGCATAACAAGCTTGTGTTCTGTATCTCTGCGTCGTCGTTGTCTTGAACGTACAGACCCTTGCACCACCGGAGAAACAATCTCTAAATGTGAAGGATTAAAAGAAAGAGCTAAATGAACAGAACAACCATTCTGAGTTTTCACATCTGAAGAAAAACCCAAATGATATTTGACATCGCCGGAACTGGAATCATCAATATCTTTACCTTCGAATACGGCAAAAATTTCTGCGGGCTCTTTCCCTAATATATTAACAAGAACATTTAATCGCCCACGATGCGCCATACCAAAAATAATATCTTTAATACCTAATTCTGAACTACAGTTTACAATCTTATCGAACATGGGTATTAAACTGTCACCACCTTCCAATGAAAAACGTTTTTGACCGACGTATTTGTTACCTAAAAATTTTTCTAACCCATCTGCAACGACTAGACGATCTAGAATTCGTAATTTTTCTTCTTTTGATGGGTTAAAAAATGGCCAAACTTGTTCTATCCGTTCTTGTAGCCATGCAACTTCATCAATTCGATTAATATGTCTATATTCAATACCCAATGATCCACAATATACTTTGCGCAAAGTTTGAAAAATTTCATTGAGCGTAGCCGTTGGTTTTTTTAATGTAGTAAGGGAACCCACATCAAAAACCGTATTTAAATCGGCCTCATCAAATCCATAATAAGACAAATCAAGCATGGGATTAGCAAAACCTTTATTAAAACCCAGTGGGTCCGTTTTTGCTTGTAGATGTCCTAAACTGCGATAAGCATTAATTAAATCAATTATTTTTTCTTGTTTATGTTGATGTTCTAAATCAACTGGTCCTTGCGAAACAAATCCTTTACTTGGCTGTCGACTGATTTGCAAAAAATGATTACGTATGTCTTCATGAGAAACATCCGTTCCAGATTTTGCTAACTCGTTAAAATATTTTTGCCATTCAGGAGCAAGCTCATCAGGTTTCTTCAAATAAGTTTCATAAAGATTTTCTAAATAGCTGTCGCTACCGCCAGTGAGATAAGAGTCTTTCCACATGTCTTTCATAGATCGTTGAGTTTTCATTTTAATTTCAAAACCATTATTAAAAAATTGATTACAAAATCAGGGACAACCCTGGAATCCTTAATAAAACTTATACTGAATCCTTTAGCATAAGATCTTTGATCCCACTAATTGCTTTCGTCGGATTTAATCCTTTGGGACATACATCCGTGCAATTCATTATGCCTCGACAGCGAAACACACTGAAAGGATCCGACAAATTCGCTAATCGTTCTTCTCTTTCGGTATCGCGACTGTCAACAAGAAAACGATAAGCTTGCAATAATCCTGCTGGACCAATGAATTTGTCTGGATTCCACCAAAATGATGGACACGATGTCGAACAACAAGCACAGAGAATACATTCATACAAGCCATCTAATTTAGCGCGTTCTTCAGGGGATTGTAACCGTTCTTTTGCAGGGGGCGGATTACTATTTTGCAAATAAGGTTGAACTTTATCATATTGCTCGTAGAACTGTGACATATCAACAACCAAATCACGAACGACAGGCAACCCTGGTAAGGGTCTAATAACCACAGGTTCTTTTAATGTAGAAAGATGGGTTGTACAAGCTAAGCCATTCTTCCCATTCATATTCATACCATCTGAACCACATACCCCTTCACGACAAGAACGACGAAACACCAAGGTTTCATCCATAAAATTTTTAACTGCAAACAAAGCATCTAGGACCATATGACAATTATGCTTTTCAACATCAACATCAAAATCTTGCATATAAGGCTTTTGATCTTTTTCAGGATTGTAGCGATAAATAGAAAAACGCATAGTTCAGCCTCTTAATGTTCTCGCGCTTGAAGTTTCAAAGGTTCAACTTCCAGCGGTCGCATGTTAATAGCACGGAATTGGATTTGTCCGTCTGCAAAATAAACGGAATGCTTTAACCAATTTTTATCATCTCGATCAGGATAATCAAAACGAGCATGAGCGCCTCGACTTTCTTTACGCTCATTAGCAAGATAAGCAGTAGCTAAGGCTGTTGCCATCAGATTATCCAGTTCTAAAGCTTCAATACGCGCCGTATTAAAACATTGACTCTTATCCTTGATAGCAGCTTTATTTAAACGATCTTGTAATTCTTCTAGTTTTTTAAATCCTTTACTCATAGCTTCAGCTTCTCGAAATACCCCAAAATCTTCTTGCATGATTTTCTGTAAAGTCGAGCGTATCTCTTCAATACTTTCACCGTTTTCATTCGTATTCCATCGATTTAACCGTGTCATAGCAGAATCTAACTCTGAGCTCGAAGGTTCACGATGACTCAATCCTTCTCGAATACTTTGCTGCACATGCAATCCAGCTGCGCGACCAAAAACAACAATATCTAATAAAGAATTGGCACCTAATCGATTTGCACCATGCACAGAAACACAAGCGCATTCACCAGCCGCGTAAAGGCCTTCAACAATTTTATCTTGTCCATCTTTGGAAACAGTTAATACTTGTGCAAATTTATTTGTTGGAATACCACCCATAATGTAATGGCAGGTGGGAACAACCGGAATAGGATCTTTTAATGGATCAACTCCAGCAAAAGTAATCGCTAAATCACGGATGCCTGGTAAACGTTTATTAATAACATCTTCACCGAGATGGTCAAGCTTTAATAAAACATACTCACCTTTCGCTCCTACTCCGCGGCCTTCTCTTATTTCCATCATTGAAGAACGCGCAACAACATCACGACAAGATAAGTCTTTTAAATGCGGGGCATAACGTTCCATGTAACGCTCGCCTTCTTTATTAACTAGATAACCACCTTCGCCTCGACTACCTTCAGTAATTAATACGCCAGCACCGTAAATACCGGTTGGGTGAAATTGCCAAAATTCCATATCTTGCAAAGGCAACCCAGCCCGCAATACCATACCAAAACCATCGCCTGTATTAATGTGAGCATTCGTGGTGGATTGAAATATACGACCTGCTCCACCTGTCGCAAGAATGGTTGCTCGAGATTTTAAAAATACAACTTCACCCGACTCAATATTCATCGCAACCACACCGGCAATGCCATGATCCGATTTTACTAGATCAATGGCAAACCATTCATTATAGAATAAGGTCTTCGCTTCTACATTTTTTTGATAAAGAGTATGTAACATCGCATGGCCAGTACGATCTGCAGCACAACAGGTTCGATGTGCCAGCTCTCCACCGAAATGTAGTGTTTGACCACCAAAAGCTCGCTGATATATTTTGCCATTTTCTAATCGAGAAAAAGGCAAACCCATATGCTCTAATTCATAAATCGTTTCAGGCGCATGTTTGCACATGTATTCAATAGCATCTTGATCACCTAAAAAATCAGATCCCATAATAGTGTCGTACATATGCCAACGCCAATCGTCGCCACCTTCCATATTGCCAATGGCTGCATTCACTCCACCTTGTGCAGACACGGTATGTGAACGAGTTGGGAAAACTTTGGAAATTACCGCTACTTTTAAACCCGAAGCAGCGAGTTCTAATGAAGCTCGCAGCCCTGCGCCTCCGCCACCTACTATGACGGCATCAAATGTATGTGTTGCCAATTTCATTTCTTACACACTCCACAAAATTAGTAGCGTTTCGATAAAGAAAGCAACTAATGCTAATATCACTATGATTTGCAAAAACCAATTGCACCAAACATTTTTTATATAATCAGTAAAGACAGTCCACATTCCTACCCATGCATGATAAAGCAAAGATAAAATGACAAGAGCTGTCATAATTTTCATCCATTGATGGTTAAATAAACCATGCCAATCAGAATAATCTAAATTGGAATGGGTTAAGAAAAAGATTGCTAAGCCTACTGCATAAATTCCCATCACAACCGCAGAGATACGTTGTACTAACCAATCACGAAGACCTTGATGGTTAACGCCTAATACAGATTTCACCATAACCAAACCCCTGCCAGAATTATAAGTATGATACTAATTAAAAGGACAAATACAGCTCCCATTCTGCCACTTTTTAAGTTTTCGCCTACCCCCATGTCCATGAATAAATGACGAATACCCGCGACAAAATGATATATAAAAGCGGCTAGTATGCACCAAATTAGAATTTTAGTTAAAGGTTGTAAGAAAAATTGATGAACAGAATCAAAATCTTGCTGTGAAGCCAAAGATAAATCCAATCCCCACAAAATAAATGGTATCAATAAAAATAATATCACACCGGAAATTCGGTGCAAAATTGAAACAATGGCCGGCAAAGGAAAATGAATAGTAAAAAGATTTAAGTTTATTGGTCTGCGCTGTTTCACAGTTTAATCATTCCTTCTTTGTATGGTTTAAAATTAAACAATTGTATTGATGATCAAAAGCGTAGAGATTATAGCAGTCCTACATATTTCAAATCAAATACGACATTAACCTAAATTCGGTAGTTGAACTCGTAACGAGAGGGTTGCAGTAAGCCATCGCAGTAGGGTTCAACAGTCGAATTTAGGTTAAATTGGTATTTTTAACAATCGTCGTTTGACAATACCAATTCGAGTTCTTATAGTTGGAAGCACACATACGGAGATATATATGGCGGATCAAAAGGCTACTTTGAATATTAAAAATGAATCAATTGAAATGGATGTGCTCAAAGGAACGCTTGGCCCTGAAGCAATTGATACGAGTTCTTTGCTCTCAAAAATAGATTATCTTTCTTATGATCCTGGGTTTCTCTCCACTGCTTCTTGTGAATCAAAAATTACATTTATAGATGGTGATCTAGGAATACTTTTGTATCGTGGTTACCCAATTGATCAATTAGCAATGCAATCAAATTTTATTGAAGTGTGTTATCTCCTTTTAAATGGAGAATTACCCGATAGAATTCAGTATGAAGAATTCCGCAAAGCCGTCAATCGCCATACCATGGTACATGAACAAATTCGTAATTTTTTCAATGGCTTCAGACGGGATGCTCATCCAATGGCTGTCATGGTTGGGGTAGTTGGTGCTTTATCTGCTTTTTATCATGATACCCTGGACATTAAAAATCCTGAACATAGAGCCATTTCTGCTTTGCGCTTGATTGCAAAAATGCCAACAATAGCAGCAATGTGTTATAAGTATTCCGTTGGTCAACCTTTTATGCCGCCGCAAAATCATATGTCTTATGCGGAAAATTTCCTACATATGATGTTTGCAACGCCTTGTGAGGAAACCACCCCTAATCCAGTTTTGGTTAAAGCGTTAGATCGTATTTTTATTTTACATGCCGATCATGAGCAAAATGCTTCCACTTCCACGGTACGTTTAGCCGGTTCGACTGGAGCTAATCCATTTGCCTGCATTTCGGCAGGTATTGCAGCTTTATGGGGGCCAGCCCATGGCGGAGCCAATGAAGCCGCATTAAATATGCTATATGAAATTGGCGATGTATCACGTATCCCCAAATATATTGCTCGGGCTAAAGATCCTAATGACAAATTCCGATTAATGGGATTTGGACATCGAGTTTATAAAAATTATGACCCACGTGCTAAAGTTATGCGTGAAACCTGTCACGAAGTATTAGATGCAGTGGGTGTTCATGAAGCTCCGATTTTTAAAATCGCCTTAGAATTAGAAAAAATTGCATTAGAAGATGAGTATTTTGTTGAAAGAAAGCTTTATCCCAACGTAGATTTTTATTCAGGTATTACTCTTAATGCCATTGGTATCCCTCCGAATATGTTTACCGTTATTTTTGCCCTCGCAAGAACAATTGGCTGGATTGCCCATTGGAATGAAATGATCAGCAGTCCTTATCGATTAAGCCGCCCGCGACAGTTATACACCGGTTCAAAAGAAAGAAATTTTGTGCCGATGACCGCCAGAAAATAATTAAGGATAATTCAAAATGTTTTTTGTTCGTTTTGTATCAATATTTTTATTGACGATTTTTTTCATCCCCGTTTTTTCCTACGCACAAACGAATCCGCAACAACACTTTCGTAAAGTGATGATTGTGATGTTCGAAAATATGAGTTATACAGAAATAAAACAAGAACCCACATTTAAAAAACTCGTCGAATATACAGGAAATATACTAGATCAAAATGGAAAATTAATTCCGCTTTTAAAATCCAAATCCATGCAAGATAGCGCTGGAAATGGTTATGCATTTTTCAGCAATTACTACAATAATCATAGTGGCGGCATTGAACCGACCCGTCCTTCGCAACCAAATTATATCGCTATGACATCAGGATCGATTCAAAGCATTGAAGACAATGATAATTACAATTTATTCGTTGATAATTTAGCTAATGAATTGAATGATGCCAAAATTAAATGGAAAGTTTATGCGGAAAATTTACCCGATCCAAAAGCAGCTTCTGCGTTGATTCTGGATAAATCAAATCTTTCCAAAGGTAAAATTACACCTTTTATTCGCGATCCGAATAAAGATGAATATGAAAATGATTTAGCAGAACAAAGATATTTAAAAGAATATAAAAAAGCACATCATACTTCCATTAATGATAATGAGAAAACAGAATTTAATTTAACAAGCGGTTGTTACATCGGCTCTTCTTATATCGATGACGGCGATCCTGACGATGGCTATGTTCGCAAGCACGAACCTTTTATTAGCTACATGGGAATACAAAGTAGCTATGAAAATTGTAAAAACATTGTAAATGGTTCTCATCTTTTTGATGATATTAATAACATGCCTGAAGTTTCGCTTTACATACCCAATCAAATTAATGATGGGCATAATGGCACTTTAGAAGAAAGAACGATCAGAGCAAATACTTTTCTATCAAAAATGATGGGGACAAATCCTAAAACAGGCGAACCTTTACCTGATGCAGCCAATGCACCCTTTCAAAAATTTATGGCGCAAGATGGTTTGTTGATAATTACTTTTGACGAACCTTCAGTAACAGGTAATCCGGATAGAACCATTTATACCATATTCGCTGGCAAAATGATTAATAGTGGTGCTTATCCTAATAAAGAATTTCAACATGCTCCAATTTGTTACCCCACTAAGAATAAACAAACCAAATTAGATAAAAATGGATCTTATGATACATTACAATGTAATCATTATAATTTATTAAAATTAATAGAAAAAAATTGGGGTTTACGCGGTTTAAATCCACAGCATACCAGCGCGGGTTATAAATATGCGTTTTCTCTCGATAATAATATACCGATATTATGGAAAAACTAAACTTTGATTAAATCTATAAAAAGGAGAAAAAATAAATGGGAATTACAATAAAACGAAAAGACATCTATGCACATGATTATGGCATATATTCTGATTCTGGTGAATGTCATTTTGCTAAACCGAAGAAATCTGATATCAATAAAATATTTAGAGAAATAAATTATTATATTAAAAACGATCATTACTCAGATCTTCAATCCTTACTTCATAGTGATTTCATTTTATTGGTTGATGATAATGTTCAAACAAATCGTTACGATTCACCTTCCGGCGGCACTGAAATAACTAAATATATGTTTTATGAAGCACAACCTGTTATTGAAGTTTTATTTTTTCAGCATCGTGAAAAATTGATTGCGATCCTTGAAGATCTTATTAAAAAAGGTAAATCCGCTGGACGATGCACTGAAATCATTATTCGCAGCATAGGTGAAAGTGATTTAGAAGTGCTTGGCAGACATTGGGATGATGCTCTCAGACAAAAGATGTTTAATCATCTTGACGAACTTTACAAATATGGTCATGAATTAAAAACAAAAAAAATAGCGAAAGGACAGGTTGCCGTTAACCTTGTTGAATCTTTAAATAAAGATTTAACAAGAATTGCCGAAGAAAAAACATCACTTTTAGAAGATGTATGTGAGAAAATTAAATTTGTAACAAAACTTCATAGTCAAGATACGATTTTCAATCAACATCGTAATTATTCAAAAGTCGTTGCTGTTAATGCTTCTTTGGCTGTATTAGGAGGTGTCGTTGGTTATGGTGTTGCAGGATGCATTCATAAAAATAAAACGAGACGTTTTGGATTTTTTAATCAAACAAAAACTGAAGAAAATATTGAAAATATTCATTTAGAATTTGATCCTGCAAGAAAGTTAATCTGTTAATCAATTTATAATTGTCCACGCGGTATGAAAAGCAAAATCATACTGCGTGGACAATCCTATCTGTTAAAATTTATTAATCGGTGTAATTTCAGTTGGGTTATTTGGATTAACATCGCTAATAGGTTTAGCTTTATTAATAGGTTGTGGCGTATTGACTGGTTGCATCATCACCGGATTCGTTTCATTTTGAGGAATTTTATTTTTAGGTTGATTACCATTTTTAATTTGCTTCTTCTGAACATGTTGTTTAGCTTGTGATTTTGTAGCATTAGGTTCATATGGTTTTATAATATAGTGATGTTTAACTTCATGATGATGAACTTTGGATTTAACTTTATGATGTTCACCATTATGATGTAACTTTGATTTATGACTAACTTTATATTTTTGAACTTTATGATGTTCTTTAGCTGCTGGCTTAACCTGTGAATATTCCTTAATTTTGGGTTTCCAAGTTTTACAATTATTTGCTTTTTGTTGTGGCTTTAATTTTTGATGATTTTGTTTCTTTTGATAAGGCTTTGCAGTATTGTTTACTTTAATCTTTCGATAATTTTCTTCACCTTGCAACAATAAATTTTCACCTTTATATGATGCTAATACAGGCGCAGGTTGTGGTTGCACTGTAAGTAAAAAGTTTAAACCTAGATTGATCATAAAATCATTCTTACCACCTGTCGTGGTATATACATCACGAGCATCTATACGTAATGCTAACGAATCACTTATAAAAAATTGAGTTCCGATTCCCGCATTAATATTGCCCTGTTGTTTCGCATCATGACCATTTGGTTTTAAACTGATTACACCAACCCCAGCTGAGACAAAAGGTTCAAATCGACGTGAAGGTAAAAATCGGTACATTGCATCAAGGGTATATAGAAAACCGTGTACGCTTTGTCCTGGTGTTGGCTCTGTAAAATTAGTGTTAAGCCCCGATTCAGACTCAAAATTAATTACAAAATTATGTTTTGATTTATTCGACTGAGTATTAATAAGACCTACATCAGCTTCCATTGCCCAATGCTCATCGAAATTATAAGCAAGCCCTAAATTTGGCATGTTAATATTATTTAAATGACGCTTATTCGCAAAATGATAATACGCATCTGCAATTGAAAACGTGACCACGCCGGGACGATTACCAGCTACTGCTGAAAAACTTCCTGCTAAAGCTAACATGCTAGCGCATGTTATAACTATTTTTCTATTCATTTTGTTATTCCTTGTTAAAAAAGCGAATTCCGGATAAGAAATTTTGCGTAGTTTAACAAAAACGTCTTGTAACCTCAAAAGTTAATTCTGGGCAAGAGCCAGTCTAATTTTTTAAATTTAGGCTAAAAGTGCACTACGAACCTCGAGGGACAACATAGTTAGACACTCGTTGTTTCAGAAAAAAAAGTATCAGTGGGATCCCGATATAAATGCAACAACCTTCTTTTCAGTAGGATTGAAATTAAATCTATGCAAAATAATCGGTTTTTGTGTATTAAACATTGAATAAAATTTGGGTTCAGTTGTGTGTATCTTAACCTTGCGAACATAATCAATCGGCATAATTTCTAGAGTCAACCGTAACTGATTCGCGAGATCAGAATCACTAAAACAAATTTTCAGGTTAACATAAGCATCAAATAATAAATCGCGCAAATGAGAACTTTGATATCTTTTGTAAATTGATAATATATATGATGCATCATCATATTCCTGTTTTCGTTTTTCCGCGATGCGAATTAATTCATCTAAAGCTGAATCAACATCATATTCAGTTTTTCTTAATGTATTTTGCTTTTATGTTAACGATTTAAAATCTTGCATGTATAAGTTTAGTTTCGATTGTTCATGAATAGCTAATTTACTTTCATTTTTTAAAAAATATTCTGCAAGTAATAAATTTGGTTTGAGAATATTGTTGTGACCTTCATGAAACAATTTAAGCATTCGATTTAGCTCAAAATGATAATAATCATATTTTGTTATGCATTCAATAAAATGAACTTGTTGCTCCTTAGAAAAAGATGATTTACCTGAAAATATTTCGTTTGTCTTTTCTAAAATAAAATTCTGAAATACCTCGGCATTTAAACTATGTGCCTCTTGAAAAGAAGATACTGCAGATTTAAATTCATTTATCAACAAAGATTGTTCTGCATTATCAAGCAATTTTCTGCAAGCATACATGTTACGCATAACAGAATTTTCTTTAACAAGGGGCTCAATTCGTTGATAACATTCAGTGTCACGAACAAATGCTAATGAATTTGAATGCGTTAGAAAGTTAGCAAAAAGAGTTGCCCCGTCCCGTGAAATATTCATTAATAAAGCTTTGATTACATTTTCATTATAAATATGCACTCGTTTGCATTCATCGAGCGTCATAGTCTTGTTAAGAGCTCTAAAAGGGGTTAACTTAGATGAATGCAATAAAGGATGAATCCAATCCGTATCAAAATGATAGTTTTTATTTTTTATAAGCAGACACATAAACTCAGAGTCTTCTTTATTAATATCAAACTTTGCTTCATCTGATAAAAGATATTGAAAAGTATGCAGAAAATTATTCTTCACTGAATACAGTAAAAGTGAGCCTGGTTGATATATGACTGATGTAGGGCTTAACTTTCCTACTTTCAATGTGGTAAGTGTATAAAAGTCATATTTTAAAATGTAATCAAGTGCAGTCTCATTATTTTTATCTTTAATTGTCAAACTCACTTCCGGATGAACTATAAGAGCTTTAATTACTATGTCTAAACTGAAAACATCTATTGACCGTCCTTGCCGATCCATCTATATGGTCGCAGTAAGCATCTGAATCACAGTTCTTTGCAATAAAATGATCGGCTGTTTTCATAAGTGATTTTAAGGCGGAATCGTAAAGTGTTGAGGTAACCTTTGTTTTTTTTTCGATAGATTTGTGTTCGATTATCATTTTATTTGTTTTCCCTTTATCAATATTATTTTATTGAAGTTGCTATTGATGAGAATTTGTCTTTTTCAGTAAGAATTTTAGCTATCGCATTAAGCCAACCTTGATAGAAACGATCTCGGTCTTCTGAAGGCATATTAGGAAAAAAATTACGCTGGGTTTGCCACAACTGCATTATTTCATCAAGCGATTGATACATACCAATCTGTAGCCCGGCTAAGTAAGCTGCACCAAGCGCTGTGGTTTCAATACATATAGGCCTTTGAATTTCCAAGTCCAACATGTCAGCTAAAAACTGTAACAACCAATTGTTGGCAACCATGCCACCATCAACGCGTAATTTAGTTAATTGGGTTTGACTATCATTTATCATCGCTTTTAATAAATCGCGTGTTTGATAGCAAACAGATTCCAACCCAGCCCGAACAATTTGTTCGACGCCCACATTTCCCGTCAATCCAAGTAATGCCCCGCGCGCATCAGGATCCCAATAAGGTGCTCCCAACCCTGTAAATGCAGGAATTAAATACACCCCTGATGTATCGGGTATACTTTCCGCAATTGCTTCTGTTTGTCCAGCCGTATTAAATAATTTCAATTTATCCCGCATCCATTTGACGGTTGTTCCTGCAGAAAAAATGCTTCCCTCTAAACCATAAGTCACTTTTCCATTCAATCGATATGCTATTGTAGAAAGTAATCGATTTTTTGAATGAATCATATTTGTACCTGTGTTTAACAACATGAAGCATCCCGTTCCATAGGTACTTTTTACCATACCAGGCACGAAACAAGCCTGACCCACAGTTGCTGCTTGTTGATCGCCTATTACACTAGCAATGGCTATGGGTGCGCCAAAAAATTCGACATCAATTTTTCCAAAATCAGCACTTGAATCTAATACCTTAGGCAAAATTATTTCTGGTATATCGAAAGCATTTAATATTTCACGATCCCACTGTTGAGTTCGAATATTAAAAAGCAAAGTGCGTGATGCGTTTGTCGCATCAGTGGCATGAATTTTGCCCTTGGTTAAACGCCATAATAAAAATGTATCGACTGTACCAAAAGCTAATTCACCCTTCTCTGCTCGTTGACGAGCGTGAGGAATATTATTTAATAACCAAGCAATCTTAGTCGCTGAAAAATAGGGATCTAATAATAATCCTGTTTTAGCGTGAAGAGATGCATTTATAGGATGCTGGGAAAATTGCTTGCAAAATTCACTCGTACGTCGATCTTGCCAAACAATTGCGCGATAAATAACTTCACCCGTCTTTTTATCCCACATAATAGTTGTTTCACGTTGATTCGTTATACCGACTGCTGCAATGTCTTTTGCACTGAGATTGATTTTCTGCATTGCTTGGCGACAGCAATCCAATGTATGTAACCACATATCTTCGGGTTCTTGTTCTACCCAACCATCTTTAGGGTAATATTGAGTTAAATCGATTTGGTGTAAACTTAATGGCTCTCCAATACGAGAAAAAATAATGGCGCGACTACTTGTTGTACCCTGATCAATGGCCATTAAATATTGTGTCATTTTTTATCTCCTGTTGTCTCAAAACTTACTATGCTAAAATTTTACTAATCGTACGGTAGAGTACTGCATGGCAAAAAACAAGTGAAAAAATTCATAGTTTGGACGGAATCTTCTGAAGAAGGATTTTTACCGAATTTAGGCTAAAGAGAATAGATATGAAAACAATACAGGATGTTTTTGTTATCGGTGGTGGCATAAATGGCACAGCGATAGCTGCCGATGCTGCCGGACGAGGTTTATCCGTCACTTTATGTGAAAAAAATGATTTAGCTTCAGGCACATCATCGGCAAGCACCAAACTTATTCATGGCGGGCTTCGTTATCTCGAATTTTACGAATTTAACTTAGTTAGAAAAGCATTACAAGAAAGAGAAATCTTGATGAGACGCGCTCCTAATATTATAACTCCTCTAGAATTTGTTTTGCCACACGAGCCGCATTTACGCCCTGCCTGGATGATTCGAATGGGTTTATTTCTTTATGATCACTTATCTAAACGTAATTTTTTAGATAAATCAAAAACCATAAACTTTGAAACTGATATAAGAGGCGTCGCTTTAAATAGTCAATTTAAAACGGGTTTTTCATATTATGATTGCTTTACTGATGATGCAAGATTAGTACTGCTTAACGCACTATCAGCAAAAGAACATGGCGCAAATATATTAACTCGCACCAAATTCATTTCTGCAACTCAAGAAAATAATTATTGGAAAATTCAAGTCAAAAATTCAAATGAAGAAACTATTCTTTATGCAAAAATATTAATTAATGTCGCCGGCCCTTGGGTTAAAGAAACTCAAAATAATATTGAAAATAATAATTTAGATTTTAAAATTAAACTAGACAAAGGAAGCCATATAGTTATACCTAAATTATATGCTGGAGAATTTGCTTACTTTTTACAACACAAAGATAATCGTATTATTTTTACTATTCCTTATTTAAAAGATTTCACTCTTATTGGCACAACCGATATATCTTATAGTCAAAATTTAGATAAGGTTAAAATTGAAGATGAAGAAAAAATATATCTTTGCAACATTATCAATCATTATTTTAAAAAAAATATCCAATTAAATGATATTATCTGGTCGTATTCTGGAGTACGTTGTCTACAAGACAATCAAAATATCGCTCCTTCTAAAACAACTCGCGATTACAAGATAGTTTTGCAAACCGAATCTTCCCCACCCTTACTAACTGTCATCGGTGGAAAATTAACAACACATCGCACTTTAGCAGAAACTGCTGTTAATAAGTTAAAACCATTTTTTCCTAAAATGTCATCCACATGGACATCTAAAAAGGCATTACCAGGCTGCGATTTTCCTAATAGTAATTTTGAAAAATTTTGTCAAGTATTTTACTCTCATTTTCCTTGGTTAAATCAAAATTTGGCTCATCGTTACGCAATAAATTATGGAACTCGAGCTTTCGATTTATTAAAAGATGTAAAAACCCTTTCTGACTTAGGAGAAGAATTTGCTGCTGGACTCTTTCAAAAAGAAGTAGAATTTTTGATGGAACATGAGTGGGCTCAAACATGTGATGATATCCTATGGCGTCGTACAAAATTGGGGATATTTTTTAATGATCATGATAAAGAAAAATTAATTAATTTTTTAAAAACTATTCGATAATTTTTTATCAACCAAGTCCACGACGAGAAAATAAACATCATAATCAATTTAGAACTTTCTATTTTGGCGTCGCTTCTTCAGAAAAAAATACTTTTGACGACTCAACCTTTTTAGCATACAGTTAACCCGCTTTTAGGAAATTATTTTTTGATTTATTATTTAGGGAGAATTTATGTTGTTGAAAAAATCTTTATTAATTGGAACAGCATTAACACTTGCTCTTTCATCCGTAGCAAAAGCGGATTTACATACCTATAATTACACAAAGCAAGATTCCACTGTAAGAATTACTTCAAATGGAAATATTTGCGCTGCTCAGATACCACCCTATTATAAATATACACCAGCTAGCCCAAATGGTGCGACCCCGGGTGAAAGTCATGCGAATTATGTTGAAATAAATGTACTCTGCAAAAAAGATCCTTGTAACGCACAAATATTCATGAATCGTGATTGCTCTGGCGCACCTGTTGCGACAGCTGTGTTAATCGGGGTGGGCTCTACCGTTCATAATGTCAAAATTACAAGCATTACAGATGGAAGATACTCTATTACAGCAAATGCTGGCGTAGTAACACTAAGAGGCGGTTAAAAGTCAGAAAAAAAAGACAAAGTTAATGTCTGATGACAATTCGCTAAGCCGCATCAGAAATTGTCGATTTTCGAGAACCGCGGCACAGCATACGTTATTGGTATGAGAGCAGCGGATCGCAGAAAATCGACGATTTATGGTTGGCTTAGTAGAATTGTCTCTCTAAGCAAAATCAAATTTAACGCCCAAACCATACACATCCGCATTAGAATGAACTGACCCATTTGTAGTAACTTTTTCTGGCCCAAATTCTTGTGTAAGATTGTTAATGCGAGTATTCATTGCGAAAATATGAGTCCAGCCTATATCAAACCCAACACATTTAGTAGGTTGGTAATGACCACCCAATCCAACTCCTATACGATCACTGTCAGGAAGTTGCAAATTTCGATATTTATTTTTTGCTGGACTTTCATCATAGCCGATACCTGTTCGAATAATCCATCTTTCATTTGGATGGTAATTTGCACCGAGAGAAACATTCCAAGTATTGCGATAGTGCTCAGGAATTATGACTTCGAGAGAATTTGTTGGCTCAGGTACCGGACCAAATTCTGTCATCACTTCAGTTAATCCAGCTACATTTTCCAGATCTAATTCTTCGAAATAAGTCCATTGCGTATAGCTCACATGTGCCAGCAAATCCCAACAAGGATTAGGTGCATAGAATAAACCTAAGCTCGTGGTTGGGGGCAACGTAGCTTCTGATTCAAAATTACCGGATCGTTGCGTCCCATCCATGAAACCGTTTGCAATAGGACCCGAGAACTCGCTATTGCCTTTTACATGATGAGTTATTTTAGATCGATAATTGACACCAACACGGGCTTGTGGAGTAAGTTGATATAAAATACCAGCATGATAACCCCATGCAGAACTATAACCTACATTCGTACTATCAGTATCATTTTCTGGAATAATGGCACCAATAACTTCGTCTAATTCGGCACGTAGTCTTTGCCAATCCGGTCCTGCTCCAATTGATAATTTATCAGTAATTGCAAACGCGATAGAAGGACTGACATCTACCACTTTTAAATCGGTCAACGTAGCGGAATAACGCACAAAATTATTTTCTTCATAATCCGTTTTTAAACCAAAAGGAACATCAACACTAAATCCGAGAGCAATTCGATTATTAATAGGCAATGCATAGTGACCAAACGGAACAAGATTGAAAGTACCACCTTGTGCAGTAACTGTCTGTGGTCCACTTGGTATTAACATAAGATGATTATCTACTGTGCCTTTAAAACGAAAGTCAGTTAAGATGGGATCAACACCCAATACTAATTCTTTATTGTTTATTCTTGTTAAACCTGCAGCATTATACCAGTTAGTACTTGCATCATTTGCAATTGCAGCAACACCTGCATGATAATTTGCAATACTGGCTGCATCTTGCTCCCACAACATGAACCCTGAAGAGATCGCATTGGTACTAAATGCGCCCAAGCTTATTGTAGACATCAAAAGGAAAAGTTTTTGTAATTTGAATTGCTTTGCCATGAAGGTCTCCTTTATTATTTTCATTCCTACTTATAAAAGACGAGTAAGAATACCGGATTCATCAGACAAAACAACTTTTTTTTGTGTAATTTTTTTCTTTGTTTTTCGTTATCGCTCAATATGTTTTTTTCATTGAAGTGCGACACCTAATTGACTATCATTTACAAAAAAGTATTTTTTGTGTTTATTAGAGCGGTTAATTAGGAGAATTAAAATGGCCGAAACCCCATCCAAAATGCTTCCTCTTGGTACGCTTGCACCAAATTTTGAATTATTAAATACCATTACTGGAAAAAATATTTCGCTTAATCAATTAAAATCAGACACAGCTACTGTCATCATGTTTATATGCAACCATTGCCCTTATGTCAAACATATCCAAGGAAAGCTGGTTGAAGTGGTCAATGCATATCAACCAAAAGGTGTTAACTTCATTGCAATCAATTCTAATGATGTAAAAAAATATCCTGCTGATAGTCCTGAAAAAATGCGTCTTGAAGCAGAACAACAAGGTTATGCTTTTCCTTATCTTTATGACGAAACTCAAGAAATTGCAAAAGCTTATCAAGCCGCTTGTACTCCAGACTTATATGTTTTTAATAATAAACTTTCTTGTGTTTACCGTGGTCGATTTGATGATTCAACACCTGGTAACGGTCGTCTAGTAACTGGAAAGGATTTGACCCAAGCATTAGACAATATTATATCGGGTAAACCAGTCGATCTAAATCAACTGCCCAGCGTTGGTTGCAATATTAAATGGAAGTGAAGCAAACAGGGATCATGCACTTAATAACTCCTTCAACTAGCGATCAGTTAACATGCAGATTTGCACGAACTGAATTCAAAAAAATGTGCGCATAGTTGTTCTATGTAAACGTTTTTTTGAATGAAGTTCGAGCAAAGATGCATGTTAAATGAGATGCTAGTTGAAGGAGTTATTAAATGCATGATCCCAGACTTGACCCCTATTGTCATTTGCCCTATTCTAATAGTAGGGACGCTTTAGCTTCTTAAATTTCATGGATTATCCAAAAAAGTTTTAATATTGCAGATTAAACCTATAGTAGTGTGAATTTTTTTAGTGTACTGAAGTTTGTACGATTTATATTCGGAACAGAATTTTCATCCTAAAATTTAGACATCGGCTTGGAGGTTTAAAATGTCAGACGATCTTATCATCCAACAAACTATAAATAACAATTCCTCGGATTCAGTTCAAGTTAACAACATGAGCTCTGAGCAAATTCTTACTCAAAAATCATCAATTGGTAAAGCCGTGAATATAAAAGGTGATTTAGCTGCTAAGGAAGATGTTTTTTTTGATGGGAGATTAGAAGGAACCATCATGCTTAAACATAATCAGCTTGAAATTGGTCCTTCTTCGCAAATTACAGCCAATTTATTTGCAAAAACAATTATTATAGAAGGAGAATTGAAAGGTGATGCCCATGCCAGTGAACAAATTATTTTAAAAAAATCAGCTAGGGTTTTAGGCAATTTATATGCTGCTGATATTTGTATCGATGATGGTGCAATCGTAAAAGGTTTTGTCGATATGCAAAAAAGTGATATTTCTAACTATCAATCTATTTTTGAAAGTGATGAACAAGAAAATCAAATTGAACAATCTCGACCCTCATTCATTGATAAAGTATTAGAAATAACCCATCGTCATGCAAACAATCCATTACCGGAGCCAAACAATGGAACTCTGCTTCCTGTTCATCAGAAAAGAAATAATCTACCCGATTCTATAACTGACAAATCAATAACTGATAAATCCTTAATAGGTGAAACAGTAATGATTAAAGGGGAAATCAATTCTGAAGAAGATGTCGTTTTGTTAGGAAGATTTGAAGGAGTTGTTTATTTTAAAAATAATGGTCTCTTCCTTGGCAATACCGGCCAGATTTTAGCAAATACATTTGTAAAATTTTTAATTGCTGAAGGCGAATTAAAAGGCGATATATTTGGAAATGAATTGGTAAATTTGAAAAAAACTGCCCATGTTACTGGCAGAATCCATGCTCCACGAGTCACTATTGAAAGTGGTGCAACTTTAAAAGGCAGCATCGAAATGGAGCCACAAGATATTGAAAAAGCATATGCTGAAATGAATACTCGAGTTAAAAATAAAGAAAATGCAGCTATTACTACAAAAAAATCAGATGCTAAAGATGCTAAAATAGCTAATAATCCAAAATCACGAAAGAATCCTCTGCTAGATCGTGACGGTGTCGTTGCTGATGTTAACACAACAGCTGAAAAATTTCGTTCAATGCTAAATCCAGGCGAACAGCAATAAATTTCTTCTTAAGTAGTTAGGGTCAAGTTAAACTTGACCCCTTTTTTTAAATCTATCTTCATGAAACTTCAACAGAAGATTCCCAAGATTTAATTGACTCAACTTTATCACCACGCATTTTTCGCTGATTGATATATTGCTTAAATAAATCATCAATACCTTTTGACTTAGCATAATGAATTGGACCACCTCGGAATGGCGCAAAACCTGTCCCAAAAATCATACCTGCATCGACTAAATCACCATCTTTTACGACACCTTCACGTAAACAAGCAAATGATTCATCTACCATACGCAATACTAATCGATCAGAAATATTAGTCAGTGGAGTTTCTGAAGTAATATTTTTCTGTTTTACTTGTTTACCATTTTTGTATTTATAAAAACCTTCACCTGATTTACGCCCTAGCTTTCCCTGTTTAACCATTTCAGTCAATCGATCTGGTATTTTTGAATTCATATATTTACTCAAAAACTTAGCGACTGAGAGACAGACATCAAGTCCAACCGTATCAGCTAAAGCGACAGGACCCATGGGCATACCAAATTCAACCATAGCCTTATCAATAACTTCGGCTGGAATACCCTCTTTAAGCATTTCCATTGCTTCCATAAGATACGGCATCAAAATACGATTAACTAAAAATCCAGGACTGCTCTTAACAGGCAATGGTAAACGATCCAACTTGCGCACAAAACTGATTGCTTTCTCTTCCACAGCAGAATTTGTTTTTTCACTTTTCACAACTTCGACTAAAAGCATTTTTGGAACAGGATTGAAAAAGTGAATACCGACTAAACGTTCAGGATTTTTTAACACTTGATTAATTTCATCCAAAGGAATACTGGATGTATTGGTTGCTAAAATGGCCTCTGGTTTTGCTTGTTCTTCAACTTTCTTAAATAAATCTTGTTTTGCAGCTAAATCTTCAAAGATAGCTTCGATGATGACATCCGCCTTTTTTATACCAAATCCTTCTGGGTCGGGAGATAATCGATCCATAGCTTGTTGCACAAGATAAGGTTCTTTCAATTTTTCTTTGAACAACGCATACGCACGCTTAATAGCGGGGGCAATAAATTTAGGTTCGCGATCTTGTAATGTCACATTCATTCCGCGAAAAGCGCACCAAGCAGCAATATCTCCACCCATTGTTCCTGCGCCCACAACATGAATATGTTTCGGTGTGAAATTACATTCTTTTGCTAACCCTTTTAGCCGTTCTTGCAAAAAGAAAACTCGCACTAAATTACGGCAAGTATCGCCAAAAAATAATTTTCCACAGGATTCTGCTTCAACATCAAATGGTTTTTGTCCATCTACTCCAACATTTTCCCAATTATCTAGCACTTGAAAAGGAGCCGGATAATGGTTGGGCATAATTTTTTCACGTAATTTTTTACGCATAACATTAGCTAACAGTTTGCGAAAAGGAGAACGATTAGTGAGATCTTGTAAAAAAGTAGCTTTATGTGGAGAAGGATGTTTTAAAATATAGAATTTAGCCGCTTTTTCCAAGTGACGTTTTGGCACAGCTGCATCAACAAAACCCAATTTTGCGGCCGTTTTACCATTCACGGTATGCCCAGAAAGTATCATATTCATACCTTGCATCGCACCTATATATCGAGGTAATCGAACACTACCACCCCAACCCGGATGAATACCTAATTTCACTTCAGGAAGTCCAAGACGAGATTGCGTTTCTTCTGCAACTCGATATCGACATCCTAATGCGAGTTCTAAACCTCCTCCTAAACAAAACCCATCGATCATAGCAACGCTAGGCATTTTTAAGGATTCTATTTTTGCAATTATGCTTTGCCCTTTTTTCAATAATTCTACTGCTTCATTAACATCTTTAAATTGAGTAAATTGTGAAATATCTGCTCCTGCAATGAAACCGCTTTTTTTACCCGAAGCAATGATAATTCCTTTATATTGATTATCATTTTTTAATGAATCAACGATGTCAGATAACTCTTCCATCGTTTCTCGATTCAACGTATTCACTGAAGCATTTTGTTTATCGAAATATATCCACAAAATATTATCTTTGTCTGTTTCTAAACGCCAATTTTTGTAAGTTTGCATCCTGCTTATGCCCCCATCTCAGAAATGTTTTCTATTAACATCGCTCCACCCTGACCGCCGCCAATACAAATTGATGCGACACCGCGCTGTGCTTTCTCACGTTTCAAAATATTCGCTAAACGCAATACAATACGCGCACCACTTGCACCAACTGGATGACCCAGTGCAATTGCCCCACCATCTACATTTAATCGATTTGTATCAATTTTTCCAAATGGCTTACTTAAGCCCAATTCATCATGACAAAATTTTTCATCGTCCCAGGCGGCTAAACAACCTAATACCTGAGCTGCGAAAGCTTCATTAATTTCCCAAAAATCAATATCATTTTTAGTTAAATTGTTTTTTTGCAAAAGAGCAGTCGCAGCATAAATAGGACCCAATCCCATCACAGAGGGATCTAATCCTGCCCATTGACAATCAACTATCTTTGCTAAAGTAGGCAATTTATATTTATCAACTGCTTCTTTACTAGCAAGCAAGAGTAACGCAGCTCCATCTGTTACTTGCGAACTGTTACCTGCTGTGACACTTCCAAATTTCTTATCAAAAAATGGTTTTAAGGAGGCTAATTTTTCCATGGTAGTATCACGGCGCACACCATCATCTTCTAAGAAATAATTACCATTATTACTGTAAGCTGGTAAAACATCATTTAAACGATGACTTTCTTGTGCAGCGGCAACGCGCTGATGGCTTTCTATGGCAAAAGCATCCATTTGATCGCGCGTAATGTTAAACTCGTAAGCAACTTTTTCAGCTGTTTGTCCCATAGACATATTGATAGTCGGATCAGTCAACCCTTTTAATAAAGAAATAACAGGTGCGAGATAATAAGGTCTAAAATTAACCATTTGTTTCAATTTCGCAGGAAAGTTTTTTGCACCCCATAAGCCTGCTAACCAATTCACCATTGAATTATTGAATAACAATGGGGCTCGACTCATTGCTTCTGTACCGCCAGCTAAAACCAAATCATGTCTGCCAAGCGCAATATCCTTCACCGCATTATCAATTGCTTCCATTCCCGAAGCACAGTTTCGTTGCACAGTCCATGCTGGCATCGATTTACCGCAACCAAGACGTAAAGCGACTAAACGACCTATATTAGCTTCTTCAGGACTTGGCATCATGCAACCAAGTATCACTTCGCCCAAGTCAGTTGGCTCGAAGGATTGTCGAGCTAATAACTCCCTTCCCGCATTAACTGCTAAATCCGATGCTGAAAATTGACCTGGTTTCCCACGCGCTTTTAAAAAAGGCGTCCGCGCTCCATCTACAATATAAACTTCACGTCGCATGTTTTGCTTTTCCATGGCATTTTTTCCTTTAGTTTTAGATCACAACTTTACTCAAATCAAATGTAAATTCATCTACCTTAATCACATCACTTTGTAACGAATTATAGTTTTGCAATCTTCGAATTTCATCTGCGGTCAAAATATTTGACTTTGAAGCGGCTTCCATTTGTTCTTCAAAAACAGCATATCTGGGCACTTTACCATTCTTGATTGCATTTTGAAATTTTTTCCATAAAGGTTCAATTTCAATGGATTCTGTTAGTGCAGTATCGATTTTTTTAACAGGATCGTTATCATTGTGCCCAACGTAACAAAACTGAGTAATTCGATCGCGTAATGGTGATGGTGACAACATCACATTTACAATTTTGTTAAATGTTGTATCTCTTGGTCTTTGAAAAGAGCGACCAAATGGAAAAATTAAGAAATATAAAATCTTTCCTAACCATCTCATGGGAAAATTATCTAACAAATAATCACACGCATTTTGAATTTTAAACAAACACATTTCCACACACCACTTCACATAAGGCAAATCAGAATCAGGTTCTCCATTATCTCGAAAATATTTTAATACGGCTGAAGCAAGATATAATTGACTTAATATGTCCCCTAATCTGGCTGATATATTTTCTTTGCGTTTCAGCGCGCCACCCAAGAGCATCATGGAAGTATCCGCTAGAAAAGCAAGTGCAGAACTCATACGAGTTAAACTTCGGTAATAAGAGGCAGTTGGACCTCGCACAGGTGAAAAAATCAAATATCCACCTGTTAAACCCATGACGAAAGATCGAGCCAAATTACTAATAAAATATCCAATATGTGATAGTAATAAACCATCTAATTTTTCTAATCGTTCTTCACTTTCAGGTTCAGCAAATAAATTAATTTCTTTTAAAACATATGGATGACAACGAATTGCACCTTGCCCAAAAATAATTAAATTCCGAGTTAAAATATTTGCACCTTCAACAGTGATACTGACCGGAATAGCTAGATGGAGTGGTGCAATCACATTTCGAGGACCCATTTGAATTCCATGACCAGCTTGAATATCCATGCCATGATCAATTATCTTGCGCGCTAATTCGGTCATATGATATTTAGCGATAGCTGAAGCAATAGCTGGTTTGATTTTTTTATCAACTGCTCCCGCTGTCATGATGCGACAAGCTTCATTGGTATATGTATAGCCTGCTATGTCACCTAGCGCTTCTTCAATGCCTTCAAAATTAGCAATTGATGTATTAAATTGTCTACGTATTCTCGAATAAGCACCAGTTGTTCTATAAGTTAATTTTCCACAAGCAGTACTTAAAGCTGGTAAAGAAATCGATCGACCTATTGATAAACACTCCATCAACATATGCCAACCTTGTCCTGCTTTATCCACGCCTCCTATAATCCAATCAATAGGAATAAATACATTGTTACCGCGTGTCGGACCATTCATGAAGGAAAGTTTCAAAGGCCAATGCCGATTGCCAATTTCAACGCCAGGATGCGAAGTAGGAACCAAACACAAAGTAATTCCGATATTTTCCCCTTTTCCAAGTAAATTTTCAGGATCGCGTAAACGAAATGCTATACCTAGAACGGTTGCAACTGGCGCTAGTGTTATATAACGTTTATCCCAAGTGAGATTCATACCTAAAACTTTTTTGCCTTGGAATTCTCCATAACAAACAATACCTGTATCAGTAATAGCACCTGCATCACTGCCTGCTTCCGGGCCTGTTAATGCAAAACAAGGAATATCTTCTCCTTTAGCTAACCGTGGCAAATAATAATCTTTTTGTTCGTCAGTTCCATAATGAAGCAGTAATTCACCAGGACCTAATGAATTAGGAACCATTGTGTTGACAGCTGTGCTAACACTGCGTGTGGCAATTTTTACAACAACAGTTGAATGCGCCAAAGCGGAGAAACCACGCCCACCGTATTGTTTTGGAATAACCATGCCAAAAAAGCGTTCTTTTTTGAGAAATTCCCAAACATTTTCAGGTAAATCATGAAGATCGTTTAAAATTTCCCAATCATTCAGCATGCCACATAACGTTTCGACTTGATTGTCGATAAAATTTTGTTCTTCTTCGGTCAATTTTGGTTGTGGATCAGCTAGAAGTTTTTTCCAATCAGGACGACCACAAAATAAATCTTTTTCCCACCAAACATTACCCGCTTCGATTGCTTCACGTTCGGTGTCACTAATCGGGGGCATTTTTTCTTGTAATTTGGCTACGATAGGCTTAGTAAAATAAGATTGACGAAGGTTTTTAAAATTTGCAAATGCAGCTGCTCCAAAATATAGCAACCAACAAATTGCTAAAAATATGAAATGAGATTTTCCAAAAATAGTGAGTATTAAAAGTAATACACCAATTGTGATAGTCCAAACTTTGATAGGAACTCGGTGATATGCCAGACCCAATACAACAACGAGCAAAATAACAACGTCAAACAGAGCCATTCCTTCTCCTTTTACTTATTCCATTAATCAATTTGGAAAACCCTTTTCTAAAGAGTCCGCAGCAAGCCCGTGGTGAAAAAATTAAAGCTTAAAAAGTATATCATTTTGTTAAAAAATAAAAAGCGAATTCAAGCAGCAATTCTCTGTGAATAAACATTACACTTCAATTGTTCTTTATATGATCAAGTTAATCAGCACGTGCTAGTTTTTAAAAAGTAGCACTCTAATGAATTGTTCTATCAGTGTATGGAACTAATCTCAATCCCAAGTCTGACCTTAGTCTTGATTCATCTAATGCTATACCTCTAAATTGCAAATACTGAATGCACTGGATGTATGTAAAAATAATTGATCTTCAAAAAAAGTCTCGGAATTGCATTCGATAAAAATCCTCGATCACGATTTTGATGATGTTATTACACTTGAAGACCTTTTCTATACAAATTTTTCAGACTTACTTTCAGTTCCTCATAATGAAGCGCGTATTACCCCTCTAAGACGTACACGTTCCACAGTTCTGAGTTCTGTTTGAACCTGAGTACGAGCAGGTCTTGGCGGCGCCAGTCTTTGCGTAGGTGCAGATAGTCCTGTCCCTGTTTTTTGAACTGCTCTCTGAGGGTTTTTATTTAGGAACGTTACCTTTACATGTCCACTTGTAGCTGTTTGTCCTTTTCCTTCTGCTAATTGTGGAGGAATATTTGCTTCAGATGCGGTAGCTGAAAAAAGAGACAATGACTGTGGATAGGTTAATCGATTAACGGCCTTTGCAGGAATTTGTGGAGAGTCGAATAAGCTTGCTCCTAAATCAGATTCATGTTCTCCATAACGTGCATTTTCGATTCTTTGTTGCAATTCATCTTCTGGTATTCCTAACGCTTCCTTTTTCTGTTGCTGTTTTTTCTTTTTCTGTTGCTGTTCTCTAAATTCTATTGTCAATGGATCTGACGCAAATTCTGACAATATGGGACAAACGGTCTGCTCAACAGTTTTTTGTTGATTTGCAGATCGAACTGCTAAATAGTCTCCATCTGACGAATCTGTACAAACATCTTGTTCGGATTTAGCTTTCACTTCAGGCGCTTGTTGTAACAATATAGGATCAACTTCTCGATTAACAGTTTCTCGTTTTTTTTC
>JANWKO010000089.1 GCA_025451335.1 Gammaproteobacteria bacterium | reverse complement strand
GTTCCTTATCTAATGAAACCCATCTTTTATCCCAATCAATTAATTGACTCAATCTGGGCAAGCAATAATCCATAAAATCTTTCAAATATGCATCCAAGATTTCTTTCCATGCAGAATCTTGGTAATTTCTTTTTTGCATAAATATTTTCCTTAATAAATTAAGTGAACATAATTAAAATTTGGGGATGGAATGAAAAGAAATGGTAGGAGAAAATTGCAAGAAATAGTCGAATTGAATTTATTATATTCAAATTCATCAATGATAATAGATTCTGTGAAAACACCAATAGCAGAGTTAAGATTTAAAATCTTGCAAATCTATAACCAATCTAAGTACCTTAATGAACTAAATCAAGTTGACGCAAAACGAGAATTTCTTCGTATAGTTCGATCCTAATTGCCAGATCAGTTATAATTCTAAAATTCATTAGAAGCATGGTTGAAAGGACATCAAGAATGCGTGGCTTAGTATGGTTTAAAGAAGATTTACGTACAGAAGACAACATGGCATTGTTTAATGCTGCGAAATCCTGTCAGTCTGGCGTAGTGGGACTTTATATCATAGATACGACAATGTGGAAGAAACATCTCGTTGCCAATTGTCGAGTTGAATTTATATTGCGTGGATTAAAATCTTTAAGCGATGAATTACGAAAACTCAATATTCCTTTATTGATAATTAAAATTAAGGACACAAAGGATATCTCAACAGAAATATTCAAAATTATAAAAAAAGTAAAAGCAAAATAACTTTTTTTTAATCGTCAATATGAAATAAACGAATCTAAACGCGACTTATCAGTAATGGATTATTTAGCGAAAAATAAAATAACTTGTCATACTTATGATGATCAATTGATTTTGCCACCAGGAAGTGTTTTAACAAAAAAAGGCGAATATTTTAAGGTTTTTACTGCTTTTAAAAATGCTTGGTATTCTGTATTTTATTCAACTGGATTAAAATTATTGCCAGCTCCAAAAAAGCAAAATGCGCTTGGAATTAAATCCTCTTCTATACCAAAGGAATTATCGGGTTTTCATTCCTCAATTGATCCCTCTCTTTGGCCAGCTGGAGAAAAAGAAGCAAAGAAACGTCTCCAATTATTTATTAAAAAAAATCTTGTAAATTATGATACAGAACGTGATTTTCCATTCGATGATGCAACAAGTAGATTATCACCTTATCTCGCAGCTGGTATGATATCGCCTAGAGTATGTTTTATGTCAGCATTTAGAACGAATGAAAGTAAAAAAGTAAAAGGAAAAAAAGGTGCAATAATATTGATGTCAGAATTAATTTGGCGAGACTTTTTTAAGACGATTTTGATATCGACGCCGCGAGTTTCAAGGAATAAACCATTCAGATTAGAAACAGATAAATTACCATGGAAGTATAACGAAAAACATTTGCAAGCTTGGCAGCAGGGTAAAACGGGTATTCCAATTGTCGATGCCGCAATGCGGCAATTAAATACGACTGGATGGATGCATAATCGGTTACGAATGATAACAGCCATGTTTTTTGCTAAAAACTTATTTTTAGATTGGCGAATCGGTGAAGCTTATTTTATGAATAAGCTAATTGACGGTGATTTAGCAGCTAATAATGGAAATTGGCAATGGTGTGCCTCAACGGGCGTAGATGCTGTACCCTATTTTCGAATTTTTAATCCTATCCGGCAGAGCGAAAAGTATGATCCCAAAGGTTTATTCATTCGCAAATTTTGCCCAGAATTGATAGAATGCAATAATAAATCAATTCATGATCCTTATAACAGAATGGTAAAAATGAATAATATAGGAGATTATCCTCAATCGATTATTGATTTAGATATTAGCCGAAAGTCAACGATTAGAGCTTTCAAAACTGTACTTAAACTTGGTCAATAAAGGTCGCCTTCGGCATAAATATAAGTAAATTATTAATAACGTAAACAGGAACTTGAGTGCAATAAGAATATGTAAAAAATAGGAACATTGCTTATTTTTTGAAATTAATGGAGATATTTTTAAAAGGATTAAAAACATGGATGCTATTAATTATAGGAATCAATGGGCGCTCATTACAGGCGCTTCGGCTGGAATAGGTGAAAGTTTTGCGTATAAGCTCGCTGAAAAGGGATCAAATCTTATATTAGTCGCTCGTCGCGAAGAAAAACTGTTAAATCTTGCTAAGGATTTAAAAAATAAATATCCCATTGAAGTTGATGTCATTGTCTCAGACCTATCTGAGCTTTCAGCTCCAGAAGAATTATTTAATCGTATTTCACAATCTAATCGACCGGTTAGCATACTCGTTAATAATGCAGGAGTAGGGACTATAGGTCGTCTGGATGAAACCGACCTAGAAAAAAATGCAAAAATGATATTATTAAATGTTTATTCTTTTACTCTGTTAATAAGATTATTTTTGCCGCAAATGTTAAAACAGAAATTTGGAATAATTGTTAATCTAGCCAGCGTAGCTGCTTTTCAACCTACACCTTACATGGCAGCTTATAGTGCTACTAAAGCCTATGTGTTATCACTTTCAGAAGCTTTGTGGGCAGAATATAAAAATTCAGGTATTCGTATATTGGCAGTTTGTCCAGGACCTACAAGAACAGAGTTTCAGGCAGTGGCAGGTATGGGAGATAAAAGTTTTACCGAAAGAGATAATCCGGAGGTAATAGTTGATGCGTCGTTCAAGGCATTAGATAAAAACAAAAATTATATTATTCCTGGTCCATTTAAAAATTATTTACTAGCACAAATGGGACGATTTGTGCCTCGTTCCTGGTTGCTTAAAATAGCTGAACAACTCATGCATCGTCAAATTTATGGGAAATAAAAGGAAAAGATATGCAAAAAAAAATATTAGTATTTAGTGCACTGATTACTTGCCAAACGGTGTTTGCATTAAATTGCCCAGATCCGAACCAATTCATAATCAAACCTTGTACCCCTGGTGTTTGTGATGCTAAATATTATCTCGAAGTGCCAGCAGGTTACAGCCCGAAAAATCATCCGGGTGATAGAGAGATTCTAATTACCAATCATTTTGAATTTAAAAAAGTAAGCTGGGGTGGTGCTCATAATTATTATCCAAAAATTGTTTGTGAATATCAGGATCCAGAACATGACAACATATCATATCATTTGACTTTGTTATCTCATGAATTATTTAAGCGATCTGATTTTCATAACCATTCCAATTGGCAACAAATTGGGAATGAGCATTATCAATGCTTAAGAAATTCTGTTTATGATTGTGCATTTAGATAAAGTTAATCGCAAAGGATGGAAATCTTGCAAAGACAATTTATTTGGAAAAAATTATTTTGCAAAATAATTTTTGCAAGTTTAGCTTTAAGCCCATTGACAGGTCATGCCTCTTTTATAGAGGCAACAATAGGAACGGCAGTAGTAAATGATGCGACGGCAACATTTTATAATCCTGCTGCTTTAACACTTTTAAAAAATCCGCAAATTATTTCACAAGGATCCGTTGCCTATTTTCATACAAAATTCACAGGACAAACGATACAATCATCAACAGGATTTTTTCAAGCAGGCAGTTCATCAACAGAAACCCATTATTATTTACCTTCACTATACTTAGGTATACCAGCTACTGACAGATTAACATTTGGTCTAGCGGCTGTTTCTAATTTCTTTAATAGAGATCTGGATGCAAATTCCATTGTCCGTTATACCCAATCGGGAAATAGTATCCAAGACATAGACTTAGTTCCAGCAGTAGGCATTAAATTAAATGAGTGCTTTTCAATAGGAGCAGGATTAAATTTTTCCCATGCTAATTTTCTTTTGCAACCTATCACAGGATTCCCCAGCTCAAATATTCCGGATAGTCAAAGTCGAAATGAAAGCGGTGGTACAAGCGTAGGAGGAGATATCGGTTTTTTGATAAAGCCTAGCAAATCAACATTAATTGGATTTAATTACCGTGGTGCAATTACTTATTTGTTGAATGGAAAAAGTGTTTTTGAAGGAATTCCTGAAGTCACTTCTAATGATTATCATTTTAAATTTTGGTCGCCTGCTAGAAGCGTATTCTCAGTTAATCAATTTCTTACACCCAAACTGGGGATGATTGGAACTGTTCAATATATTCAATTAGGTGTTTTAAAAGATGT
This sequence comes from Gammaproteobacteria bacterium, assembly GCA_025451335.1. Lineage (GTDB taxonomy): Bacteria > Pseudomonadota > Gammaproteobacteria > DSM-16500 > DSM-16500 > JAJPGW01. The sequence goes on along the minus strand of JANWKO010000089.1, from coordinate 1,926 downwards.
AAAAATTTACGGGATTGCAACTCAAGTAAATTCGCAACCCGTTATCATTCCGAAAGCAAATGTGCCATTTCATTTAAATAATGTTTGGCTTTTTACCTTGGGTAGCTACTATAAAGTGACATCTAAATGGGTAATTCGTGTTGCTGGCAGTTATAATCAATCACCAGGAAATCCGCATTATCAAATTTCCAATGGCGATGGTTTTATCTTGGGCGGATCGACCGGTTACGAAATTTGTAAAAATATTCTCATTGACGGTAGCTATGCTCATGCATTTATCCGGAATCAGACGATAGATATCACAACGGGAAGAAATTTAGTGAGTGGTGTAAATAACAGTTATCGGGATGCGTTTTCATTAAAATTGACTTTCAACTTTTGAAAAATATGATTTTAGGCAAAATATTTAAACATTTCAAAAACAAATTTGCACTGACATTTAAAGCAAAAAAGTTATAAAAAATTGAAAAATAGAACTTAATTTAGTGAATCTTGCATTTATGTTCAGTTTAGATTTTGGGAATTTTAGATATTTGAAAAAAATCAACAGGTCTGGGCAAATAAAGATGGCCCTTATATTTTCGACCTAGTTTATCAACTTGATTAAGTAAGAAATTTCTAAGTTGCTGCTGATTTTCGTTTGGCAAACTTGTATATTGCATTCCAATCATAAAATTTAATAGAGATTGAGCTTCGGAAGATAAAGGTAAAGAGGAGATTGGTGTGATGTCTACCCATGGATCTTCTGAAGTATCATCTGAATAAGTTACTCTTATTCGATCAATTGAATAATGTAAATTAATAACATCTTTGAGAATAGAATGAACATCATCGCTGAATAAAGTAGGTTCATTTTTGTTGAGACAAATGGTTTGAGCTGTCTCAAAAATTTGATTAATTAAATCTTTTGGCGAATGGAAAAGTTGAATAATACCATATTGGTTTTTTGACAAATGTAATAAAATTTCATTCAAAAATGATTTTATATCATCTATATAATACAAAACTTGAGTTAAATTTATTAAATTAAACTCTTCTTTCTTATCGATATCTTCTAAAACACCAAGTTTAAGCTTAGAGCTGATATTAGGAGCCTTTTTTTGAAGAACTGATAATTGTTTAGAAAATTCGTCAAGCAAAGTTTTATTAGGATCAACACCTACGAATTCAATTTGAGAAAAAGATTGGGATAATGCTTCAAGGAACGGTATATCAAATAAGCCTGCACCGCATCCAACACTTAAAATTCGAATAGAAGTTAAACTATATAATTTTTTCATAGCATGATGTACAGCTAAAGGAACCATTCGGGCTCTTTGTTGAGTGGCATGAGCCCATATTAGAAAATCATTAGCATATTGCTTATCTGTTAATTCCTTGATAGAAGCGGAATTATTAATTTGGAAAACTTCTTTAATAGATTTTGACATAAGACAATCCTTATTAATATTATATTACACGCCATAGGGTATCAGCAAAATAATGCTTTGAATCAAAAAATGTTTCTACTTTTTCAAATCCTGCTAAACTCATTAATTGTTCGATTTGTTGTAAAGAATATTTGTGAGAATTTTCGACATGAATAAATTCATTCGCTGCGAATTTGAATTTGCGTTGTAAACGATCAATATGAATAACTTGATGTTCAATGCTAACCAAAAAACTTTGCATTGCATCTAAGTCATGATTATAGTCAGCATGATGTTTGAATTTATCAATTATAAAGTTTGCACCTAACTCCCGATTCATTCTTATTAACATATTTAAATTAAAATCTCGAGTAATATAACTTGAATCATTATAGGCCTTCATTAACAGCTGGTTATTTTTTTGCAAATCGAAACCGATCAGTACAAAATCATGCGGATGCAATGTACATGATAAGAATTTTAAAAATTGCAAATTTTCTCTAAATGTAAAATTGCC
>JANWKO010000088.1 GCA_025451335.1 Gammaproteobacteria bacterium | reverse complement strand
TTAAAGACAGCCCAGATGACGAAAGCGCCAGCTCCTAAACAAGATGTCCATGGGAAATTTATTTCCAACAAAGCCAAACAAAAAGCGGGTTTAAATAAGGCTATTTTAGATAAAGGCTGGTATCTCGCCGAATTATTTATAAAATACAAAGCTAAAAAAGCAGGTAAAGTGGTTTATAAAATATCTGCTTCTCACACTAGTCAAGAATGCGCAGAATGTCATCGCATTCATTCCGATAGTCGCGCGACGCAATCATTATTTCGTTGCCATTATTGCGACCATATTGACAATGCTGACCGTAATGCCAGCAGGGTAATAAAACATAGAGGCATTCAATTGATTTTAGACACTGGAACGGTGTTGTCAGAAAGAGGCGTGTTAATCTCTTCTGATACAGGACGAAGAGCCAAGAGTAAGCCTAATAAAGATTTATCTTTATTAGCATCCGGCGATGAGGCGTCAAAAAAGAAAACATTAGTTACTACGCAAGTGGCTGCTTAATGTTGGAAGCTCGCTGCTTTAGCGGCGAGCAGTTCACATATATAAAATGATATTTTAATTATAACATTTGACCAGGACTTTAAACAGTCATTGTGTATTTTATTAAAAGTGAGAGTTGCTGTGGCAGGTTAAATCTGAGATTGCCAGAATCATTGCATAAGCAGTAAGAAATTTAGCTAAGAAAGAACATATTTCTGTCAATCAATAGATTAAGCTTCTGTTTCTGAATGATCATCTGCGCTAGAGACTGAGAGTTATTTAACTCAAGAGCGAATAAAGGTAATCGAACCAAGTAATTGAAGATATTAAAGAAAGCACCAGATGTATAGCCAGATAATGATGATAAAATCTAATGCCCTAAGTGCGGCTCAAAATCATCTCTTTTTTTGTCTGTGTTAGTTTCAGAAGATGTTTCAATTTTAGGTTGTTCTATATGTTGTTCTTTTTCAGGAACAGGATCAGTGGGATGTGTTTCATTGGAATGATCTAATTCGTGTTTTGTAAATTCAGTTGCAATTTTAATTGATTTTGCATTGTGAACTGCACGCGTAGTATGAGCGGCCAAATCCACTTGAATTTGACTAACATGTAAGCCTTCATGTGCGTGTGGTGCGGTTGAATCCGCTAATTTTTTTTGCGCTAACATGCTTACGGTTTTTCTTTGTTCTCTTCTTTGTGCGGCTGCGCGGGCTTGTTCTGCTAAATTTTTTCTTTGTTGATGTTTATCATAAGCATCAATCGACGCGCCGGTGACGACTAATGCTGCGCCTGCCACAAATAGAGGCGGGAATAGTAAACCACAAGCAGCAACGATGTAGCCGACAGTTGTTATGATACTGGTTGTAACGCGTCTTCTTTGATAATTTCGATTTCTAATCATTCCTTGCAAATAGTTTTCATGACGCTGAATTTGTATTCTAATCCGATCTTTTTTGACTTGGTCTGTTAGTGTGGCGTATTTTTTCCTTAGACTTGCAATTCTGTTTTCCTCTGTTTTTATTTGCATGCGCATATTATGAAAAACATAAGCTTCTTTCACGAGGCCAATCCCTGCAATGGCAGCAAGTAAAACAGGTCCGGCAATAGGAATGGCAGCAACAGCGGCGGTGGAAATGGTTGCACCTAATAGTAAATGTGAGGCAAGTGCAATAGAAATGCCAACATAGGCAAAAGAAGCCGCAGCTACTAATAAGGCGCTTCCGAGTTTAACTTTGCGTTGTCCCGCTGTAGTTTCTGTTGTTACAAAATCACGTATAGCAAAACAGCCTTTTAAAAAATAATCGACTGGGCTGACAATTCCTTTTGAAAGATCCATGAATATCGATGAGACAACACCACCGATTTTACCGATGGCTGAAGCGAGAGAAATGGGTTTGGTAACCATCGGCTCAGCTTTTTTAGCAATATCCCATCTTTCCGCAGCTTGATTTCTTTTGTCACGTTGATCTTTTTCCAATGCTTCTTTGTCTGCTATAGCTATTTTCTGCTTTAGAAATTTTGTATGTTCTATTAAATTGAAAAGATCGATATTAGCTTCTACCATGGCTTTTTTATTACTACGGAGTTTTGCTAATGCGGCATGTTCTTCGTCAATTATTTTTTGTAAAGATATAATCTCTTGTAGGGGGATGTCTTCATAAAAATGATTTTCTTTGCCGGTTTTTGTTTTTCCATTTTTTTCACGATAATCGCTATAGATTTGCATCCATTTAACTTCGATAGCTTCTATGTTGTTTTTGATTTCTTTAATTTTATTATTTAATGCTAAATATTCCGGATATTGAAGAAATTCCTGGTTGCATGCTTCCAATTCTGCTTTTAAAAGCTCCGCTTCTGTCATGTCGGCGAGATCTTCGCTTCTAAGCTGCATATAAGAACCTTATGTTAATGAAAAATCAGGCTTACTTTTATAGTATAGTCCAAATTTTATAAATTTATTCTAAGTTCAGCATTCTAAAGTAATTCTTTATGTTATTAAGCTCATGCTTTTTTCTTAAGGTAATTGCACCATTTGTGCAATTTGTCAATATTTGGTGCAATTGGTGCGATTTAAGAATTTGCGGTGCAATTGGTGTGGGTGGAAAACTTGTAATCGGCGTTGATGATAAAACCAAAATAATTGTTGGTATAGATGATGCTATTCGAGATCGAATTTATGATGAGTTTCCTAATAGTTTGTATGATGCAACTAGTCCAAGTTTGTTAGCCGAAATATATGAAAAACGTTTTAATGATGTAAGTGTTATTATTATTGAAATACCATATAGTATTAAAAAGCCAGTCTTTATTAAATCTGAAGGTATGCCTAATGGCATTTATCTAAGAGCAGGATCCAATACGCGCAAGGCAGCCCAAGAATATGTAGAGGATCTCTTGAGAGAAAACAAGCGCATCAATTATGACGAAGAGCATGTTCTTGCGGATACAGATATTTTAGCGTCTGTAAATCTAAAGCGCGTTTTTAAAAGAATTGATAAGGACGTATTGGTAAGTGAAAAAATCATTATTAGATCGTCAGCTAACTCCGAAAAATATTATCCAACTGTTGCTGGGGCGCTTTTATTTTGTGAAAAACCTTCCTTATACATTCATGAAGCAGTTGTTCGCTGTACTCGATTTTTGGGAATAGATGGTCGTGACATTATTCAAACTGAAGAAATTGAAGGACCTTTAGAACAACAAATTGAAACGTCTTTTCAATTGATAAAATCTTGGTTGATGCGTGAATACAAACTTTTTGGCGCAAAACTGCAAGGTAAAATGATTATTCCTGAAGTAGCTCTTCGTGAAGCTATTATCAATGCACTTATTCATAGAAAGTATTGGGTTCCAGTAAAAATTACTCTCTATGACGACCGATTAGAAATTTTTAATCCAGGTAATTTTCCTGGATTGCTTGATTTAAAACATCTTGGCGATGGCACAACATATTTAAGAAATCCGCATTTAGCAAGAATAGCCCGACGGTTTGGTATCATTGAAAAATTAGGAACGGGTATAAGACTTATTTTAGAAAGTTGTAAAAAAGCGGGTATAAGGCGACCAGAATTTATTGAAGGAGCTGATAGTGTAAAAGTGATTTTTTATTTTATGCCCGCAGAAGACTTGTATTCCTCTGATGAAGATAAGTTACTCGCTTTGTTTAATCTCAAGAGAGAAATTCAGCTACGTGAAGTTGAAAAGTATTTAAATGTTTCTAGAAATACAGCCACTCGCAAATTGAACCAGTTGATTAAGAAAGGTAAAGTTCGGCGAGAAGGAAAAGGACCCTCAGTTAAATATGTAATCCTTTAAAAAATTCTTAAAAATCCCAAAGCTTAATTATAAGGCATCATTAGGAAGTCCTGCTGACAACTTTATCGATCGCAATTTTTCGTTTTCTAGAAAAAATTTTTAAAAATAAGATATCTAGTATTTTTAAAAAATTAGAGTATATTTGTCGAAATTAAAGTGCATGAAAAAAGGATAGACGTGCCATGTTATCAACTACAATTTCTCAAAATTCAGATATCCTGGCTCCGGGTGAAAAAGCCCACCCTTGGCGTATTTGCCCTATTGGAAAACATTTTGTAAAAGAACATATTGTTCATGTTCATCCAAGTAAAACACATCCCGAGGGTGCTGTAACTACGTGGCATGAACACTGTGCAAATAATCCTTCTCATAAAGATGAATTGTCCTACCATGAAATTCAATACATATCTAAAACTTATTTCAGTGTTTTAACAGGTTCACCGACTGCGGTACTCTCAAACAAAATTTTTCTTGAAGCAGATGATTATGATTTGGAAATTCGTGGTTGGGTTAAATATTGGAATGATATTTTTCGACCTAATGTTTTGCTTGATGCTAATTTAATTAAAGCTCTTATTGGGACAGAATCGAGTTTTAAGAAAGATCCACCAAAAAGACGTAATGCACATGGTTTAATGCAAATAATGAACCAAACGTTTTTGGTTCTTAAAACTCCTAAAGGTGAATTAACTAATTATCTTATCCGCATCCCTCGAAAAGAATTATTAAATTCTTCCGCTAATATTTGTATGGGTGTTCGTTGGTTATTTCAAAAACACAAACTTGCTTCAATAAGGCTAGGGCGTGAAGCTACTTGGGAAGAAGCGATAATTGAGTACAAGGGATACTGGAAAGAGATTGAAGCTGGAAGAGTACCAAAAGGAATTGAAAATTTGCGCAAATTTTATAATATTTTATCCCAGGATAGTAAATATGAATAATTCCATTTTTGTATTTATTATTTGTATGGGGCTTATTATTTCTTCTTGTGTAGAAGCTGTTTCTATATCTGCTATGAAAAAATATCCCTATCCTTTATTAACAGAAGATTATGGGATCTTAACTGATACTGATTTAGCTGCTTATACATGGGGATTAAAACCACGTCCTTTTACACCGAATGAGATAAGTGGCGCGTATCTTTATTGGCAGTGCTTTCCTCGAGAAAAAATTTCTATTGCATTGGAAGATACAGGATATTCATCTGAAGATATTGGATGGAAGGATAATTATGGAGAATTGCGAATAAGAGTTCAAATTAATCGGAATCTTGCTCATCTTTATTTTATGCGTAGGAACTTGGCTGTAAAAGATTTTCAAAAACGATTTAATCTTTGGCGGAAAATAATGAAAGATCAAAAATATGTCTGTTTAGCCGGAGAGTTTTCTGATCGTGAGCGTAAGGTTGAAAATAATACTTTTAATGAAATATATAGCTGGACTTTTGAAAAAATAAAAACTAAAAAAGGTTGTGATTCTTATTTCTATAGTTGTCACCCATCTTATAAAGATTTCTTGCGAGAGCAAGCTAAGCATAACAAATGGAAGTTAGCTAGAAAACAAACAATGCACAACGTTAATAAAATTGATTGAATCTAAGTCTTCGTTAATCTAATATACATCTCGCTTTTAAAAAAATATAAATAAACGAGGATTTCTATGTTTTCTGCTAAATTCTTACCCGAATCAAAATCCAAGGGCAATAATGTTTTACAACCTTATTTCAAAAACATGCAACGAATTTATAAGCAATATTATAAAGAGCATGATAAAGTCCCTAATAAAGGTCCTAGCGCTCAATTTGTTTTGCAACAACTATGTGATGAATACGTCAGTGAAGGAAAGAAAATAGGGCGTGTTGGTCAGTATGACTTACTAGCGGAAAAGATAAGTAAGGAACTCTTGTTCGTAACAGATCTCCCCAAATTTTTGCACGCGAAACTTACTGCCAAGAGATTTGATGCCAGCACACAATTTGCTGATTTACTACGGGCATTTCTTGCGTATTATCCGGAATTTATTCCAGGTTTCGAGTCTATTCTTTTTTCTGAAAATAAACCAGAAGGATATTCATATAATATCGATGACAGTGATTTGGAAACGTTACTTTCCATGACAGATAAGTTTAATCCCAAAATATTAAATGTTGATGCATGTACTGCATTAGGGGATTTGGCGCTTGCAATCCCGGAAAGATATAAAGCTAGAATTGTTGAGAAAATGCAGAATTGTATTGAGAGTGACAATCCTTATATTGAATCATCGGTGTATTACTCATTAGCACAGATAGCAAGCTCCTCATCATCAGATGTAATATATGAAAATATAGTAACTTTTTTGAAGAAACGAAACGAAAAGTCTCGGGATCGCGAATGTCCTCCTGGGGATTTATGGAAATTTATAGAGAATCAAGCTATTAGTCATGATTTTGATTTGATGTATATTGATCAGGATAGGCAAAGACAAAAGTTGATAGAAACTGCGTTAAATGATTTAGATTCTAAACCTTCAGAAGCTAAACAAATTAATCTCGCTAACATATGTAAATTAGCTGAAAACATGTCACCTGCCGAAGCAATAGAAATGATTACTAAAATGTTATCATTGGAAGATTTTTCGCAAAAACTTGCCGAATTAGAAAATTATACAGAAGAGGGGAGTACAAGTAAGAAATTTGTAAAGATATATTTAAAATCACTTATTCAATTAGCTGAGTTGGTTCCTACTAAATTAAAATTAGAAATAATCTATAAGTTATTAACAGCGCTTGAAAAAATTGGCAACATTTATTTTTCTGAAGCTCAACTTACAATTCAAGCGATCACTCATTTTGCAAAACAATTACCGGCTGCAGATCTGAGAGCGTTAATCCAACGTTGTTTGTCAAATAGTATTTGGCAACGCAATTCCATGCTCCAGATTGATAACCCTGAAATTAACATTGTTTTATTAGGTAAATTAGCTGAATTTATACCTGCTGATTTACGTACTCCAGTTGTTGATACTGTTATTAAATCAGCTGTTTCAGCACAAGTCGCAACGTGTGTTTCACTTAGCGAATTATGTGCTTATATTCCAATAAGGGAAGTCGATCGGGTAGCTGATGTTTTGTTGAACAATGATTGCTTGCTTCATTCCGATGCTGTGAAGAAATTTGCGAATAGTAAATTTATTCCAGCAATATTACAGCGTTTGCAAAGAGGCGTATTAGAGGGTGATTTATTTGAGCATATTAACTATATTGTCTTCGCGATTTATTGTGCAAAAGGTGATGTTCATTTATGCGATATAATTTTGCAAGAGTTTAAAAAATTAATGGAATCTCCTGTCAACTTTGATCGATACAAGTCACTATTGAATGAATTTGTTTTAGAAAATGATTCTTATAGAATTCAAGTGATAAAGCTATTGTTAAAGCAATGTGAAAATGATGATCCTGTTTATGAAAGTCGAGCGTATCAAGCTCTTGCTAAATTGACTTGTCCTATTCCTGAAGAATTGAAACAAGATATATTAAAATTTTTGATAAAAGGAATAACAGATTCTACCGCAATTAGTGCCGCTGAATCTTCTTATGCTGTATTGTGTCGAATGAACTTGCCTATCTCGAAACAATCGGAAAAGCTTTTATTACTTGATGCCATGAAATTATTGCCAGATACTGAAGTATGTCATGATTTTTTAATGAAAGCAGTAGAAACGTTTTCTAAAGATAACTTAGAATTTCTTTTCGATGCCATTTTAGAAATATTGCCTGATACAACGCAGAAAAACGCAGAAAAAATGTTTTGTTCTTTACTAGAAAAAATGATGCAGCAATTTCCTGGAAAATGGGAAAAAAAGCTTATCGATTCTATCTTATTTCATAAAATACGTGACTGGTCTGATATTCATGCTTCGCTATTGAAAAATGCTATTAGCCATTTAAATAAAGCAGATCAGAATCTCTACCTTTTTGGTAAAATGAATTCAGTTATTGATCGCTTGAAATTAAAAACTCAAAATAGAGTTTATGAGGAAAAATCGGGGGATGAATTTGTTCTATCTCGTTTAATAAAAGTTAAAACTGAATTATGTTGTGAAAGAAATGTGAATTTGATGCTTAATCAAGAATATCCAAAAGATATTTGTTCAGTTGTTATGAGTTATGTTTAGACTTGTTGGAAGCGCAGTTTCTCTCGCTCGAGGTCTAAAGAAAGAGAGGTTAAAGTTTCGATGGGTTAAGTGGTAGTTAAGAATCTCATCTTCAATGTCTTGGGGTCGAGACTTGACTGTTGATCCCTGCAGGGGGGCAACTGTTAAGACTTGACCCCATCGATCTTTTACTTTGACGCTGCATCCCAATTGTCACCCACGCCAATCGAAACCAGCAACGGTACTTTTAATTCTGCAGCATTCATCATGTGAGTACGAATAACATCTAGCATCTTGTCTACGTCTTTTTCTGCAACTTCAAAAACCAATTCATCGTGCACTTGCATAATCATTTTGGCATCGACATCAGAATGAGTTTGTAACCAATTATCCAACGAAATCATGGCGCGTTTAATGATATCTGCTGCGGTACCTTGTAACGGGGCGTTAATTGCAGCGCGTTCTGCCGCTTTTTGTCGCATTATTTGACTTGAATTTATTTCGGGTAAATATAAACGCCTACCCGTTAACGTTTCCACAAATCCTTGTTCGTGCGCTTGGGTTCGTGTGTTATCCATATAAGCTTTCACATTAGGATAACGTTCGAAATAAAGATTGATATATTGTTGTGCTGCGTGACGTTCTATTCCTAAATTTTTCGCTAAACCAAAAGATGACATACCATAAATCAAGCCGTAATTAATCGCTTTTGCATTGCGTCGTTCTTCTGACGAGACTTTTTCTAGTGGAATGCCTAAGACCTCTGCAGCGGTCGCTATATGAATATCTAAATTTTGTTCGAAGGCTTTTAATAAATTTGGATCTTTCGAAATATGTGCCATGATACGTAATTCAATTTGCGAATAGTCTGCGCTAATGATTTTGTGGCCGGGAGTTGCAATGAAAGCCTGACGTATGCGACGGCCTTCTTGTGTGCGCACGGGAATGTTTTGTAAATTCGGATCTGACGAAGATAATCGTCCAGTCGCAGCACCGGTTTGGTTATAAGATGTATGCACTCGATTGGTTCGTGGATGAATTTGTTCAGGCAGTTTTTTTGTATAGGTGGTTATAAGCTTGCTTAAACTTCGGTACTCAATGATTAGTTTCGGGAGCAAATATTCTAGTGCTAATTCTTGTAACACCGCATCGGCAGTAGAAGGTTGTCCTGTTGGTGTTTTTTGTAACATGGGTAATTTCAATTTGCCAAACAAGACTTCTTGCAATTGTTTTGGTGAATTTAAATTAAATTCACCTTCTGAAATGGCAAAAATTTCTTTTTCTAATTCCATCAAACGATTTTCTAATTCGCGAGTTTGGTGATCTAGCATATTCGCATCGATCAAAACACCATTGCGTTCTATGCGTGCTAAAACAGGAATCAGTGGTAATTCGACTTCTTCATGAATACGTTTTAATCCTGGCTCTTTTTCAAGTCGCGGCCACAATTTATGGTGTAATTGTAATGTGACATCGGCATCTTCTGATGCATACGTTGCAGCACTTTCTATGGCGACTTGGTTGAATGGAATTTGTTTAGCACCTTTGCCCGCGACATCTTCGTAACTAATCGTTCGCCACCCCAAATATTTTAATGCGAGCGTATCCATGTCATGTTTATTACTCGCGCTATCTAAAATATAGGATTCCATCATGGTATCAAAAGCGATACCTTGCAATTTGATATTGTGATTAGCTAATACTTCTAAGTCATATTTAATGTTGTGACCGATTTTTTTAAGCCCGGGATTTTCTAATAATGGTTTCATTTTTTCCCAGACATTGCAAGGATCTAATTGCTGAGGTGCGTTAGCGTAGTCATGAGCAAAAGGTAAATAAGCTGCTTTTCCAGGTGAAATTGCAAAAGAAAGTCCGACGACTTTGGCATCCATATAGTTAAGATTTGTGGTTTCGGTATCAAATGCGAATATCTCAGATTGAGATAATATTTCTAGCCATTGATTAAATCGTTCTTGCGTAAAAATGGTTTCGTAACTTGCGTGTTTTTGCTGATTTTTTTCATTGGCTTGTTCTAATAATTCAGCTAGCCAAGTTTTGAATTCGAGATCTTGATATAATTTAATGAGTTCATCTTTGTTAGGTTTTTTGCGCTGCAGCTCAGGCATATTAATTTTTAAATCGACATCTAATTTAATCGTAGCGAGTTGTTTCGAGAGTGGTATGTGAGCTAAGGAGGTTCGTAAATTTTCGCCGACTTTTCCCTTGATTGTATTTGCTTTTGCGATGATATCATCTAAGGAGCCATATTCTACTAACCATTTTACCGCTGTTTTTGGGCCAACTTGGGGAACACCAGGAATATTGTCTACAGAGTCACCGACTAAAGTTAAATAATCGATAATTTGTTCGGGTGGGATACCAAATTTTTCTTTCACTGTATCTGGGTTTAAAACGGTACCTGTCATCGTGTTAACAAGAGTAATGTGTGTATCGACCAGTTGTGCTAAATCTTTGTCGCCGGTTGAAATCAATGTTTCCATGCCATGTTCTTTTGCATGTTTAGCTAATGTACCGATGACATCATCGGCTTCGACTCCTTCCACCATCAGCAACGGCAATCCTAAGGCTCGTATCACTTCATGGATGGGATCGATTTGGCGTATTAATTCCTCCGGCATGGCACTGCGATTTGCTTTGTATTTCTCATATAATTCATCGCGAAAGGTTTTTCCTTTTGCATCGAAAACGACAGCCATATATTCCGGTTCGTAATCATTGATTAATTTTCGCAACATATTGGCGACACCATACACTGCCCCAGTTGGAAATCCTTTGGAATTGGTGAGCGCAGGCATGGCATGAAATGCGCGATATAAATAAGAGGAGCCATCGACGAGGATGAGGGGTTTAGCTGTATTTTGCATATTTTTTTCCAAATTGTTTCTGCGAAAAATGTTTTCTGTTGGTACGGGTGTGTCATGTTAGTTTAAATGGTAATTAAGGTCAAAATGTAGTAACGGAAATTTACTATCACTATATTACAAATAGGTAAGCCAATAAAGGTCGCCTTCGGTGTCTCAAACCGCAAGGTTAATTCGATGAAACCCAGGCGTCTCTTCTCCTGGAATCTGAAATGACATATGAATATTGTAATTTTTAAGTTCGTAAAACTTATAGGTAAAATATACGATTCTTTATAGGATGAATATACGATTTTCTGTAGGTATTTTAATTAATTTCCTTTAAAATCAGCATCATATTAATTTGCATTATCAATTTAATCCAATATTTGCTATAATTTTCATAGGAAAAATATACGGTCCTTTATAGGAAAATTTGATGGTGGATTCTCTAAAACAAGCAAAATCATGGTGGGCTAAAAACGTCAATGAACGCCCAGTTTGGCGAACAGAGGATATTCCAGACCCTCATTTTAAGACTCTTCTGCTGTCTTTAAAGATGGCTTACGAAGTTCGCAGAGATATTATTGTCCTAGGAAAGCCTGATACAGAAATATCGGTGCTTATTCATTCTTATTTCTGGGAAATTGTTTCTTGCGTTTTAAAATCCTATGCGCCTTTTGTTATTACCGGGATGAGTGCGATACATCTTCTTTTGGGTGATGAAAGCATCCCAAGTCAAGTTGATATATTGACTGAAAATTCAAGTGCTCGAATCGATTTACGTATATCTCTTTTGGCTATAGAAAAAAAGCCAGGTTTTTTTCAGCCAGCAAATGCAAAACATTTGATTAAAACAATCGAAACTAATAAAAAATTCATTCTTAGTTTAGAGTCGCCTGAAAGTTTGTTATTGAGATTACGGCCACAATATTTTCGTGACTATCCACAGCTAATTAGCGGTTTTTTGAAAGCAACAGATTTTAACTTAGATATCTTAAGTGAATTGATATTGCAACAAAGTAAGCCTGTTACATATCTTCGCCTTGCGGAATTATTTAAGCAAATTGGAAAAGAGCGAGAAGCAGAGATGTTTAAAACATTTACTAAAATATCATCACAGTATGCCCCTCCGGGGAAAAGTCAAATTTTGAAATATGCTCTTCCTCGATCGTTAGTATTTCCAAATCGAATTTCTGACGCGGCTTATGTGATACGTTTTCGAGACCAGCTTCGTGCATTTGCTGAATACATTGAAAAAAAATGTAAAAATCTAATTTTGCCTTCTTGGAACTTAAGCCAAATTAAGACATATATTGAAGAAACAAAAAAATATGATACTTATCACTCCTCAACAATTGAAGGATATCGAGTTACTCAAGAAGAAATTCAAAAATTAATAGAGGGTAGGGAAATTATAACGTTAGAAAATAATGCTGAAGAAATTGAAAGAAAAATGGCATTGAAAGGTTATTTGGTAGCACATAAATATGTGCGTCAACAAATAGAAGAAAATTTTAAAAAAAATCGCCCCCTTACTGAATCTAATACAAAAGAAATTTATGCGCATTTATTTACTCCATCGGTTGAGGCGGGAATATTAGAAAAAGAACAATTAACTCAGTATAGGAATGATGCTGTATTTATTCGAAACTCTCGAACGGTTCCACCTAATCATTTAAAAGTTAGTGAATTGATGCGATGTTTGGTTGAAGAGGTAAATGAAATAAAAAGTAAAGTAACCCAAGCATTGATTGCACATTATGGTTTCGTGACAATACATCCCTATTTTGATGGGAATGGCCGTGTTGCACGGTTTCTTATGAATTATCTATTATGTTGCAATGGCATTCCATGGGTCACGATTCGCATCGAAGATAGAGATGAATATTTCAGTGCTCTAGAAACAGCGCAATGCGATGAAAATATTGAGCCTTTTGCCAATTTTTTAAAAAAATATCTAATAGCCTTACAATTATCCTAAAATCGGCAAAATAAGCTGGCCCCAATCCATTCCCCCATGGTTCAAAAATCAGTATACTAGGCGTTTGTTTCAGGCGGCATAACTCTCTGACTAGTATGTTGGCCGGAAAACCAAGGAATAAAGGAGTTCAAAACCATGGCTGGTATTCGGATTGTTGCATTTATTTTTGGCGTGGCATTTATTATCGGCGGCATTATGGGTTATCTGCCGTTCTTTCTTGATGCTGACGGTAACCTCTTTGGCTATTTTCATGTGGACGATGTGCATAACATTGTACATATTATCAGCGGTGTAATTGCTCTTTTAGCAACCGCGACGGTTGCTTATTCAAAAGTATACTTTCAAATTTTTGGCCTTATTTACGGAATAGTTACTGTGTTGGGTTTTGTTTTTGCCGGAGATTTGTATGTTATGCACGTAAATATGGCGGATAACTTATTGCACTTAGGCATTGCTATTATCGCCTTATACATGGGTTTTATCTTTAAAACGGTGCAAGTATAACCTTGTCTTGATTATTAATTATTCTGTTTGGTTGAGAGAATAAAGAATCTTAAACCATTGCTCCCTACGTAATTTGTATTGTGATAATATCACGTGAAAACAATAATAGGGCGCAATGTGAATTCGGGAGAGATTAGTTGTGAGTGTAACAATTTGGGAAAAATGTCTAGATTCTTTGCAGGATGAATTCCCTTCGCAGCAATTCAATACCTGGATCAGGCCCTTACAAGCCGAGCAAAATGAAGACAAATTAATTTTGTTTGCGCCAAATCGTTTTGTATTGGATTGGATTAATGAAAAATTCTTTGATCGCATTAAAGAATTAATTCATCAATTTAGCCAAGCAAATGCCAAGCAAGCTCCACAAATCTTTTTGGAAATTGGTAGTAAACGCGTTGATAATGCTGCTAGAAGCTTCGATCATGCAACGAAAAGTGCTGAGCTTGCAAACAGACCCCAAGCTCCCGCAGTTCAAACTGTCCGCAAAACGACTATACAACCAGCAGAAGTTCCTAATCACACAAGCAATATTAATCTTATGTCTACATTTGAAAATTTTGTAGAAGGTAAATCCAACCAATTAGCTAAAGCGGCTTCTTTACAAGTGGCAGAAAATCCGGCAGTGGCTTATAACCCATTGTATTTGTATGGTGGCGTAGGATTAGGAAAGACGCATCTTTTGCACGCTATTGGTAACCAAATTATGCGCAATAATCCCAATGCAAAAGTGCTGTATTTGCATTCAGAGCGATTTGTGGCGGATATGGTTAAAGCTTTGCAAACCAATGCAATGAATGATTTTAAGCGTTTTTATCGAACAGTTGATGCTTTGTTAATCGATGATATTCAATTTTTCGCTGGTAAAGATCGTTCACAAGAAGAATTTTTTCATACTTTTAATGCACTGCTGGAAAGTCAACAGCAAGTGATTTTAACTTGTGATCGGTATCCGAAAGAAATTAACGGCGTAGAAGAGCGATTGAAATCACGTTTTGGTTGGGGATTAACTGTAGCAGTTGAACCGCCAGAATTGGAAACTCGCGTGGCTATTTTAATGAGCAAAGCGGAAACTTCGCATATTCATTTGCCTTATGAAGTCGCTTTTTTTGTCGCTAAACGCATTCGCTCGAATGTGCGAGAATTAGAAGGCGCTCTGAAGCGAATAATTGCCAATGCGCATTTTACAGGTAAGCCTATTACATTAGATTTTGTTAAAGATGCATTACGTGATTTATTGGCATTACAAGATAAATTAATTACTATTGAAAATATTCAAAAAACAGTCGCGGAATATTATAAAGTGAAGGTGGCGGATTTGTTATCAAAACGCCGCAGTCGTTCGGTCGCTCGTCCACGACAAATGGCAATGGCATTAGCAAAAGAATTGACGAATCATAGCTTGCCGGAAATTGGAGATGCTTTTGGTGGTCGTGATCATACAACTGTATTGCATGCATGCCGAAAAATAAGTGAACTAAAACAAGCAACACAGGATGTGGAAGAAGATTTTACCAATTT
>JANWKO010000087.1 GCA_025451335.1 Gammaproteobacteria bacterium | reverse complement strand
TTTAGAAATGTTCGAAGCAATTGGTAAGCAGATCGGAATGTTTGTTAAACGCAAACGCAAAGAAGGTGATTTATTGTATTTAGCTCAACATGACATTCTAACTGGACTTGCCAATCGCACAGCACTAAATGATAGTTTCACAGACATTGTCAATATTTCCAGGAAAAAGAACGAATTAGTCGCAATTCTATACTTAGATCTAGATAAATTTAAGCATGTGAATGATACATTCGGACACTCTGTTGGTGATCATGTTTTACAAGATACGGCGCGTCGATTGAATGAAACATTGCGTGAAACCGATATCATAGCACGTTACGGTGGTGATGAATTTGTTGTGATTTTACCGAGTATAAAATTTATTTCTAATATTATTCCAATTGCTAGAAAAATTCTTTTGTCTTTTACGCAACCATTTGTAACTGAATCTCAAGAATTCAATCTTTCAATCAGTATCGGTATAAGTATTCATCCTCAAGATGGAACTGAATTTAATGTTTTATTAGAAAAAGCTGATCAGGCAATGTATTACGTTAAAAAACATGGGGGAAATAATTTTCATTTTTTTGCTTCTACTAATGGAAATTAACTATTTTTTTTTCTTAATTCGCGCCACGAAAATGGGACAAATAACAATAATAGCAACAATAATGGTAAATAAGAGAATGGCTATAATCATACGCAACATACCAAATTCAAGATCACTTGGTGACATGAAGAGTCCCGCAATAAATCCTGCTGCAACCAGTAAGATATTAATAATCCAGCCCGGCATATGATTTTTCCTTCACAATTTTGGCTCATATATTCATAGTATAGCTTCGAAAGAATATTTTTGTCCTTAAAATCATAAGGCATTGAAAAAAAGAAATTTTTCTTGTTTTTACTTTGATATTAACCTACATTTTAAATCTTCTACCTAAATTTAGATAAATAAATCAACAACATGGGCGAATTATGAATATCAGGATGGGTATAATCAAGAGCTTATGCGTTTTATTATTTCTATTTGGATCTAAGTCCTATTCATACTATGGAGGCGGTATTTGGATGTCTGATCAATATGGATATTATCCAGATTGCATTGGAGATTTATTGAATATTCCTGTTCAATATTGGCAATACTGCTCAGCCTATAATCCTAATTATAAGGAAAATTATCCAACCTCTTCCCCATTTGTTTCATATTCTCCGGGGCCCAATCTAACCTTTACTTTTGGTTTTTGGGCTGCCCCTTACCCATATGGATATCCATTTTGGCCAGGTCCATATATTACATATGGCTATCCATTCTGGTCAGGCCCATTTATTTCCTATGGTTATCCATTCTGGCCAACCCCCTATTATTGGGCTGGTCCGGCTTATTGGGGTTATCCAACCTGGAATAATTATCATCCATATTGGACCAATCGTTATTGGGCTGGTGTCAATCCTCATAATCCATATTGGCATAATCGATATTGGTACAATTACCCTAAGTTAACATCGAACTATAAATCCGTATTTAATTATCGCCATCAAACTTGGCATAGCTGGAATAAAAAATCATCAGAATATTACTGGCATCATCAATACACAGGAACAAACTCGTTACAACACATACACGCATATCACCAATTTAATCATTTTCAATATTATAATCCGTATCATTATGGTTCTTTTTCTCAAAAAACCTCTTCTTATTATGATAATTTGAAATCATTTGAAGAGCCTCAACGTGTCTTTACGAAAGAAGGTACGGGCATGCATCAAAAATATTATTTGAATGAAGGTTATCATTATCCATCACAACGTTATTCTCGTGATGAATTTAGTTCACATGAAGAAATGGCGATGCGCGAAGGATATGCTTCGCATCATATGATTTTTATGCATAGTGGTGGGTTTCATGGCAGACGTTAAAAAATTAACTAATATAATAAATTTCTGAAAATGTGATAGAGGATCGAGCCTATTTATGCAAACTTTCGGCCAGCAAGGTTCTTGCCAAATGTATCGCCCGATTTGGATCATCTTTATCTTCAATAGACCATGCTGCGGACAAAATAAATCTAACGAATATCCAATTAGATAAGCGTTGAAAATCTAAATTTGCTTTATCAGATAATAATTTTATACGCTTTTGAAATACATCTTGTAAATCAAATTTATGCAATTCAGTAATATGAATAAAATCAAAAGCAGCATATTCAAATTCTTTTTCTCCAATGATGCCTTTAGGATCTATTACTATCCATTCATTTTCATTTTGAAGAACGTTATCATGATGCAAATCACCATGAAGCAGAAATTCATTTTTCGACGTTTTCAATAAATAATTTTTTAAAGATAATGCTTTCTCTAATATATTTATTGGAATAAGATTAGACTTCACTTTATCAATCGAAGCTAACCATTCACTAACATGAGGAAATGAGTGATTTGTCGGCAATATGGGTTTATGAAGTAAATTGACTGTTTTTACATATTCATTCATAACAAACTGGCATTGCTTAGGATAAATTGATTTTAAACTACTTCCTGGTACGGCTTGCTGTAAAAGCATAGCATTATATTTGTTACAGTAGTCAATAAATTTAACAGCAGATTGTCCATTAAAAATTTTTAAAGCTTGCATTTCATTTTCAATAGTACTTTTATCTATTCCTATTTTTAAAACGACGGGTGTATTTATTTCTGATTTTGCTTTTGCAACAAAGTGAAAAGTCATATTATTAACAGGTTTGATATCTCGTAATTTCCAAAGAACAGCAAGTTCATCGACAAGACTAGGCAAATTAGAAATCCATTGCAGTCCTTCTTCACCATAAATATTTTGCATGTTTTTTTTAAGATTGTCGAATTGACAATGATGATTGTTTTTATTCATGGAATTTTCCCTATTATCAATTTTACCCTTGAGGTTCTCGTATAAAATAAAGCAATAAAATCGAAATCATTACACAAAATGGCAAAACCCAAAGATAAGTAAAAAATTGGCGTGAAATGGATGTTAAAAAAATGTAAGGAATCAATAACATCACAGAGTTAAACAAAAATACGGCCATGTTTACGATACTTAATGCCACACCTCGCGTATTGGCCGAAGTCTCTTCTTTTACAATGGTATAAAACAGCATAGAGCCTGACAATAAAAAGCCAGTACAAAATGATATAATTTTTATAATAATGAGTGTATCAATTGTAAAATGTGGAAGATAAATCGCAAGCATTAATGCCATATTTCCTAAAACTAAAGTTATATGAAGAATTAGCTTTCGTGATTTTACCAAATTTGAAATCCAACCTAACAGTGGAGTTCCTAATCCAATACCAAAATAAAACATGCTGCCTATAATAGCTGTTTGATTATGTTCAACCGAGTAATATTTTTGAACTTGAGCATACCACAAGTCTGCATACGCTAACAAAATTCCAAATGAAGTTGCTGCAGCAAAAGTACATATCCAGATTTGGGGATTAGAAGCCACTATTTGTAAAGATGCTTTAAAAGAAATATGCTGCTTGTGATGATGTTCTGGTGGTGGTTTGATAAATAATAGAGATAAAACAAACAAAATGCTTCCTACAATAGCCAAAATTGAATAAATCTGTTGCCACGAATAATTTTGCGAATTGATGACAAACACATAATGCAATAATGCCCCAATTAGAGTAGAGACGGTTTCTATAAAACCCATCAAAATAGGAAACATGGCACGAGAAAACCATTCTGAAAATAATACGCCTGCTGCAATAAATGCAAAGGAAGAACCTAAGCCTTGAAGAAAATTAGCAAATGAAAATAATGCGAGTGTATCAGCTTTTGATATCAAATAATTTCCAATAACAATCAGAATAATAGAGCTACAAACTATCCACCGAGTATTGTACCTATCTAATAAATATCCTGCCGGAATCTGCATGATAGCAAAACCAAGAATGAATGAGCCTAAAGCAATAGAAATTCCTACATCGTTTAACTTCAGCGATAATTTAATTTCATCGATGAATGCTGCATCTACATTAGTAAGACAAAATGCGTAAATTACAAATATGGTAATGATTAGCCATATAAGGCTTTGACGAACAGATTTGTGCGCTTTGGGTAAGATTTTCATTGAAAAAATTTCCTTTTCTTTTAATTATAAATTTTTAATATATTTATGAAAAGTTAAAACAAACCAGTGCTGCTAAACGTTTTATACTGTATATACAATTTTGATCGAATTAACCTTACAGATTCAAGCTGTTAGTGTAATACGAAGTCCAGTATAAAACTTTATTTGGTGAAGATATAACCATTTTGAAATAATTTTGCTATTTTTAATCAACGTTGAGAGCAATATTTAGTCCGTTTTTTACAATCAATTTATTATGTTGGCTTTTAAAAACACTTATGATATAGATATAAACCTCGCAATTTAATTG
Source organism: Gammaproteobacteria bacterium (assembly GCA_025451335.1). GTDB lineage: Bacteria > Pseudomonadota > Gammaproteobacteria > DSM-16500 > DSM-16500 > JAJPGW01. The sequence continues at coordinate 2,314 of JANWKO010000087.1, read as the reverse complement.
CTATTGACAAATAATTAATCAAACTGAATTAATTTAATTATACGAAACGGGAAGATAACTATGTTAACTACTGAACAAAGAAAAGAAATTATGGAAAGCAAAGAATGTACAGATTTCGACTTGCTGAGGGAAATTTTTATAAATAAAGAATCATTAGATAAAGAGTTAATTAAATTTAAAAAACTTAATAAAACCCAGTTTTCAACTTTATATGATGACACAATGGGATGCATTCCGATTTATGTAGGCAGTCTGGAAAATGCATTACATCAAGATAAGTATTTCACTGCTAATGCATTAAGAATTGCCGCGAAAACACAAATGTCTAAGGATGATTCTGAATTTATTCAAAATTTATCTGCTGAAGCTCGAAAAATTTTCGAAGACTTACGATCAATCATTACCAATAAAAAAATTCAAGTTAATTTTAACGGCGCTCCTCAAGTTGGAAATCCTATGTTAGCCGAATTTTTTGGTGCGATTATAAATGCTGGAGCAGTCTATAAAGATAAAATTGATACGCTAATTGGATCAGAATGCAAAGAGTACAACAATGAGCTTGCAAAAGAAGTACAAGCCTTTACAACTCGTTACTTGCAACAATATGCGGATCACATTTATCCTCAGGTTCAATTTACACAATCTATGCCAGTTGCAGCAAAAAAAACTGTAATTGAAACAAAATCATCAGCTGAGACTAAACGAGCTGATAAATCAAAACTTACTTCTGTGACCAAATCAGTTACGGAAACTAAACCTGCTACTGAAATTAAACCTGCTACTGAAATTAAACCTGCTACTGAAATTAAACCAGCTACTGAAACTAAACCAGTAATTGCATCCGCTCAAATAAGAAGACCCGTTTCAGATCCAAAAATTCTTGATTATGATACATTTGAAGAGGAAATCGAGTTGAATCATGCTATTCTAAATAGTTGCCAAACTCATCGTAATGAACAAATGCAATCAGACGATGCAGATTTGGCAAGAGCTATGCAGGCTAGTTTAATGACGGATGATCATGAAGAAGAGACGAAAGCGGAAGTAGCCGAACCTGAAATAGTTATCATAACCTCATCTGAGTTACCCAGAAGTCAGTTATCTTCAGTCCAGGCTTTCAATAGTCCGTTTGCTTTTAGACAAGGACTTTTTAGCTCCTCTATTTTTTCAGATATAGATATGGAAAATGATGATATTTCTCAAACTGTTATCAATTTTATGAGAACAAGGCGATAAATTTAAAATTGCACTGATCTAAAGATAATTTCAAAAAACATAATCGTTCAGGTAAATACACTTGAACGGTTTTGTTTATATAACTACAAGAATGTATTGCTACACACTAAAGTTCTAGTGTGAAATTTTTTGTCTTAATACTTTTTATTACTATCTTGTATTTCAGGCAAAAAGTAGTTTCTCCACAGAGAATTTTCAAATTGTTTTTTAAAAAAACCAAAATGACCTACTTTTTTTTCACCAATATCAGCTGGAGAAAAACGTATATTCGTTTTTGGAGCATTTGGAAAAAGTTCTAATAACGACTCTATACTACGCTGCGACATAAATTCATCATCTGTAACTGAAAAAGAAACAATAGGAACACGCACAGAATAAAATAATAAACGCGCTCGCTCCGCACCTGCTGCATAATCTTTATCAAGACACCAACATCGCCATTGTAAAACGACACCTTTTGGCAAATCGCCAACTTTACGAAGACGCTTCCCCGGAAAATAACCACAAACAAATAAAGCAATGGGCACTGCAACAAACCATAACCAACCGACTCGCCATCTTAAATTAAAAGCGTTACTCAGCCAATAACCACTTCCCGAATTAACTGAAATGACTTTATGTACTTTATATAAATTAGGGACAAAAGGAAGAATCTGCCCCCCTAAACTATGCCCTATCCAATAAAGAGGTTTTCCCGGTGCAATTGCTTCAGTAGCATCAATCATGGTTGCGCAATCTTTATTTGCCCAATCTAAAATGGTAGCATAAAATCCTCGTAAGCTTCCTCGACGAGAAGCACCTATTCCACGATAATCAAAAGTAACAGTCATAAAACCATTACCGGCTAAAAAACTGGCAAAATCTGCATAATATTTTTGTTGAGCACCCATAGCAGGAACAATCAGAATTAGCCCCTTGACTTCATCTAGTGGAGTAAAAACATTAGCTGCAAGCTTATAGCCATCTGATGTTACGATTTCTTTTTTTATCGGATAGATACTATCTATTAATTTCATAGTAAAATTCTTCCTTGAAATTACTTATGGCAAAATAATGCAATCTTCAAACGTATCCACAT
>JANWKO010000086.1 GCA_025451335.1 Gammaproteobacteria bacterium | reverse complement strand
ATATTTAAAATAATTTTTTGTGGCTTGTGTTTAATTGGGGACAAGCATTCGGGCGAATAGGGCGGGCTCTCTATTAAAGGTGAGGAAGGATTAGAAGATGATGAAGTAGAAGATGGAGAGCTAGGGGAGCCTGACTCAATAAACAAACTATACCCTCCTGGCATATGACGTTTGCTAGGATTTCTTTGAGTTGTAAGAGTGGGTTTTTCAAAGGAGCGTTTTATTATTAAATCTAAATTAATATGTTTATCGTTTTTATACGAATTCCAAGCGTTGTCAAAAAAATCGACCATTTGTTTTGCAATTTGCTTAGCAAAATTAGATTTTGGTAAATCGCTATGGTTTCCTTCTAGAAAAGTGTAATTTACAATCGTTTTATTGCATAATGCTCCAGGTTGATACAATTGAGTTAGAGCAGAATCTCCGTAATAAAAATTTGCCCAACCACCATCATGATTAGATTTAAGTTCGACATCATTATATTTTTGTAAGGTTTCTTGAGTCATTGCAGCAAGTAAACCATCAGGTGGGATACGATGATTAACTTTATAATCCACTATACTATCGTGATTCTGGGTAACAATTTGAGATAAGAAAGTAAATTTTGACCAAATGCTAGGAGGGATTTTTCTTGAATAATATTTTTGGATAATTTCCTTTAATTGATTCTCAATTGAAAGCTGGCTAATTTTCGCAATATCTTCATCATTAAAAACATTGTCCAAATTTTTTTCTTCATCAATAACACCAGAGACTTTTGCATTGTGATGAATAACGGCAATTAAATCTTTAGTGGCTTTAATGTTGTTCGGTTGAAAATATTTTTTTGTTGCTGCTACTGAAGGACTATCGATCATATAGGCGAATACGGTTTTATTTTCACTCTTTAAAAGCTGAATCACCTCGTTGGTTAAGAAGCTACCAAAAGAATAACCAGCAATTAAACAAGGTGCTCCCTCTGGCATGGATTTAAGTGCAGATTTAATTCCCTTTACAATATAATTTGCTAGCTCTGTAATATCAGGGACAGGCGCATCAAATTTTGAATCATATCGAGGATCATTCCAATCATAAACCGATTGGTCAAGATCTTGTAAACTATGCTTGAAATTTCTGACAACTTCAGCATTTCCTCTGATATCAGGTATAAGAAATATAGGTATTTGATTTGGATTATAAATTTTTTTAATTTCGCCAGATATTGCCATGCAATACGACTCCTCTTCTTCGTTTTTGTAAATATAATTTCTCAAAATTGAGAGTTTTTTATTCGGCGTTTCCCTCTTTAGTTATTAATTTCCTATAGGGACTTTTAGGGCCTGTTTACAATTCTAATGTCGGCCATAAATATTCAATTTCATGGCCTCGATTTTCTGCGCTTCGCTGCTAATTTGGTCGCGGGTTCATCCATGAACCCTTGCCCTCCAGGGGCACTACGTGCGACCAAAAGGGCAATCCTGACATTTTGTCCAGCAACGTTGACTGCGCGTTGCATTAAAATGCAAATATTATAATATTTTCTCGAAAATCGAGAATACTAGCTCCACCTAGCGAATTGTCAACAGACCCTAATTATAATAAATTTTTTTATTAATGATAATAGTTTATCGAACTCCCAATACAAAATCTTGCTTTTCTTCTTTTTCTTTATAAGATGCTGGTTTTTCTTTGCGCTCAGTTGCCCAAAGGGAAGAAGGCCATCTCCTGATAGTGTGAGGGGCGTTAAGACTTGAAAAGCCATATGAACTAGGTTCATCCGCTGGTTGAATCTTATCAATTACTTTTTCATCTATTAACAATAATTTGATTATATTATCTAAGTCTTCAATTGTTGTATCTAAAAGATTTTTTGATATTTGTTTTACTTTAAAAAATTCATATACATGATAAGGTACGAGGTCTTGTTTCAATGGCACAAAACTATTTATTTTATTAATTAATTTAGTGAAATTTATAGATGTTCCGCCTAAACAGGAAAAAGGTGAGGTGATTCCAATAGTATCTTTAGTGAGTTCATTTTTTGGGCTATGCAATATTTGAAACCATAATTCAGCTATTTTTTTTTGTAAAGGTGTTGTAGGGGGTGTGATTTTCTCTTCGTGATCATAGGCAGCAGGAAGCGCAGATATATCAATTTTGCCGCCTGATTTTAATGGAAGCTTGGTTAAATAAGTGACTGAAGACAATCTGGCAACGGATGGAATTGCAGATCGACCTAATAAAAAATTTAATTCTTCGAATATGTCTTGATTAAATTTTTCTTTGTCACTCGTTTTAGGTACGATAAAGGCTACTAAAGTTTCTTTTTGCGAATGCTTCGTGACAAATACATCAGCTACATTTGGATGCGTTTTCAAAATATTGATTACTGCATCCATTTCAATGCGAACACCATGAATCTTTACTTGATTATCTATTCGATTAATAAAAATAACATTTCCTTCACTGTCATGATACCCCGAGTCACCCGTTCTATAAATTTTTGTAATTTTGGAATTTTTTGGCAAATCGGATATTCTAAAATCTGATAAAAATTTAGATTTTTTTTCTTCTTTAATAGATAAAGAAACTCGACTTTTTTGCTTTGTCATATATGAAATGGAAGGGTGCAATAAAGTTGTTGAAGTTGGGAGCTTAGTGTTTTTTAAAGTTTTTAGCGGAGTTAAATTTTTTTTCTCTTCTGACAGAAAAGTAAATTTGGGAATTTGAGAATTATAAATTGATTTGGGAAATTTTATGTCTGTTAACTTAGGATTTTTAAAATAACCTTTAGCTAAGCCTGCACCTTCAACAACAATTTCTCCTGGTATACCAATAGGACAGACTGAACCATCAATAGGATGCACAATATGAATTTTTTCATTTTGTAGAGGTTTACCAATTGAAGTTGTGGGTTCACCTGTTTTGCAAATATGAAAAGAGCCACACACAGTATTTTCTGTAGGGCCCCATTCATTATGTACTTCTATGCCGCATGCCATCCAATCTTCTAGGATTTTTTTATTCGGTGGCGCTCCTTCGAATATCACGACTTTTAAGCTGGGTAATTCTCTGGGATCAAGTTTAGCTAATATATTTGGAAGCAAAACAATAGTATCAATTTTTTCACGTTGAATAATAGTAGTTAATACTTCCGGAGTAAAGCGGTCTGCTTCATTGACAACATGTAATTCTGCTCCTTGAGTTGCAATCCAATGAGATATATCGAACCAAATCGCATCTGACTTTATATCAGCAACACATAAAAATTTTGTGCCAGGCTTTGGTTTGCGTTCAATAAGAGAATTTAACAAATTTCTTTGTCCACTATAAGTCACTTCTACGCCTTTTGGATTACCTGTGCTGCCTGAGGTGAAATAAATAGATGCAACATCTTGTTCTGATACAAAAGGTTTTCGATAGGATAAGTGTCGTTGTAATTTAATTTGATTCTCAAAGTCTGACTGTAGATTCAATGTCTTTGTTTTGCTTTTAATAAACAAATCTTCGGTTTGATTGTCAACTAATATGAAAGTTTTGTCATTTTTTTTCTGCAATTTTAAAATTTCAATTTTTTGGTCTAATGATTGTGACGGTAAAGTTTCTAGAGGTACAAAAATGCCTCCTGTTTTATGTACGGCTAACATAGCCTTTATCATAGAAATAGAGCGGGTGACGGAAATCCCAACCATTTTTCCTTTACGTATTCCCATATGCATAAGCAAGGCTGCAAGCTTGTCTGTATCTGTATCAAGTTCTTTCCATGTTGCTGTTTGTTTTTCTCCATTTTCATTATGAAAAACGATTGCAATTTTATTTGGTTTCAATTGTGCTTGAGAAGAAAGCAGTTCATGTGCAAATTTGTTTTGAATCAGCTTTTGTTCGGTGGTATTGAATTTAACTAAATCTAATTTTTCTGACTCTGTCAAAATAGGCAAATTTGCAAGATATTCAGTAGGATTTTTTTGAATAGCCTTTAACAAAGTCTGCCAATGTCCTATGAAACGTTTAAAATCGTCAAGCTTGAATAACTTTGTGTTATATTCAATAAAGCCATCGATGCTGCCATCTCGACGTTTATCTAAATTAAGTCCAAAATATTGAAATTTTGTATTCTTTAAATTGAGTTCAATAGGATCACTGGATTCTACCTCTTTTAAATCCAGTTTAGTCTTAATCTCATTTAGCACAAAAATAATATCGAAGGGCGTAGCAATATCAACTTTGGTATTAAAAGCATGCTCAATAACATCGTTGAGAGGTATTTGATTTTGATAAGCTTCTACAGCCATTTTTTTAACACGGTTTAAAATTTCTAAAAAAGTAGGGTTTCCTTCAAGATTAATTCTTAAAGGAATACTATTGACAAAGCAATTCACTACTTTTGCGAGTTCTTTTTCATCAAAATTATAATTACGTCGATTTGCAGAAGCAGTACCTACGCATAGATCCGTCGAACCAGTATAACGATATAGAATGACATAAAGACTGGCTAAAAATAACATATGTAAACTTAATTTATGTTCTTTTGGTGGTAATGAAGCATTGTAAGATTCGATAAATAAATTTATATTTTTTATATCCTCGGGAGTAAATCCAAAATTAATTCTATCTCCCTTAAAAGGCAGAGTTTTGGGAGCAGTAAAATCGCTATGTAATGTAAATGGAGAATAACTATCTAACGTCTTTCTCCAATATTCAATTTTTTCCGCTGATTTTTCTTCGATTTTTTTGATATCACATAATTTTAGTTTATCGGACAACCCTAGCTTTGAGTTTTTTTCTATCAGAGAATTATAAATAGCTGATAAATCATTTAATAAAATATTTTGTGATGTTACGTCAATAATTATATGATCGAATGTCATAACAAATTGATACTCATCATGACCAAAATCAATGACTGCTGCGCGCCATAATGGCCCTTCTTCGTAATTAAATGGTTTCTCAACGATATCACTTGAGTTTAATAATCTAAGAACTTTGGGTAATTCTTCAATTGGAGGAATAGGAGTAAATTCTTTTCCATTTATAATTTGTAAAGGCCAATGTGTAGAAGTTTTGAAATGATCAAAAACCTGAAAAACCTGTTCTCCAACATTTTGGAAGCGACTATTTAGCGCCTCATGTCTCTCCATCAATTGAAGCAAAGCTTGTTTTAATATGGAAATACCTAACTTACCTTTTAATTTCATGGCAAAAGTATGGTGGTAAGTATTTGTCTCAGGATGAAGTTGTTTAAAGATGTACATGCTATTTTGAGCACTTTGAATTGGTATACCTTTTATTTCTTGAGAAGAGAGCATATTCATCATCCTCTAGTTATGATCCTAAATTGACAGTTCAAGCCCACTGGAAGAGTGTGTTTTAAACTTTCAAATTTAGAATGTGGAAATTTTATTGTTTTATATCTGGCAATAGTAAAGAAATTAATCTAAAATTTCTACCAATTACTAATATAAATGTGATGTATAAAAAAAATGGACATGTTAGCAGAATTACAAGTCACCGATCTTGCAAAATATTTTTACAAGCTGGCTGAGCGCAGTCAGGATGTATTTTGGATAAGAAGTGTTGATTTTAAAACGCAACTTTATGTTAGCCCTGCTTATGAATCTATTTGGGGAAGGACTTGTCGAAGTCTTTATCAATCTCCTGAATCATGGATAGCTTCATTATATCCAGAAGACAAAGAAAAAATTTTAAAGAAATTATCTTCATTGCCAAAAATAGGTGAAACGTATCAATACGATTTTCGTATTGTCCGCCCCGATGATCAGATTCGTTGGATACAAGATGTTTGTTTTCCCTTATTTGATTCTAATCAGCAATGTTTTGGCTATGCTGGAATTGCCAAAGATGTGACTTATGAAAGGCAGCATTTGGCTGAATTAGAAGAAGCAACTCGATTTTTACGTTTTTTTGCGGAAAAAACCCGAATTGTATTCTGGGTGCGTGATCCACTTTGTAAAAAACAAATTTACGTCAGTCCTGCATATGAAAAAATTTGGGGCCGAAGTAGTGATTTTTTATACAACAACCCAGAAAGTTGGATTGATACTTTAATCCCTGAAGACCGTGTTCCACACAGTGCCAAATCGCGCTTACAAGTATTAGAAGAAAATGGACCGGATTTTCAATACGAAGATCGTTATCGAATTCAGCATCCAAATGGTCATACCCTTTGGATAAAAGATACGAGTTTCCCTATTTATGATCACAATAATCAATTTATAGGCTTTGCGGGTATAGCAGAAGATATTACAAAAGAAAAGTTACATGAAAAAGAATTGCAAGATGCTAAACAACGTGCCGAAGCAGCTAATCAAGCAAAGGCGGATTTTTTGGCAATGATGAGCCATGAATTACGAACTCCTTTGAATGCGATTTTAGGTATGGCCCAAATTTTACGCATGAAGGGGTTGCCGAATGAATTAGATGAGTGCGTATCCGTTATTTCTCAAGCAGGAAATAATTTGTTGTCCTTGGTAAATGATATTTTAGATTTCGCTAAACTAGAAGTTGGAAAGTTATCTTTTTCACATGAGCCGTTAGATCTAAAATTATTAATTTCTCAAGTTGTTGAAAGTTTGATGCATCAAGTTAATGAAAAAAACATTTCAATTCGAATAGAGTATCCGCAAAATATACCAACGTTAGTTTTTGGTGATGCCAAACGTATACGACAAATTTTAGTAAATCTTTTAAGCAACGCATTGAAATTTACAAATCAAGGCTATATTGAGACGCGTGTGTGTTGTTTAAATCAAACAATGGAAGAAGCAACGCTGCAAATTTCAGTTTGCGATACTGGGATTGGAATTGGCTCAGATAAATTAGAATTTATTTTTGAAAAATTTAGTCAAGTTGATTCTATTTATCAACGTAAACACTCTGGTTCAGGACTTGGCTTAGCAATTAGTAAGGAGCTGGTTGAACGTATGGGTGGAAAGATTCAAGTCGCCAGCGAATTAGGAAAAGGGTCAGAATTTAGTTTTATTTTACCGTTGCGTTTACCAAAATCAGTATTAGACAGATCCTCAGTTAGCCAGGCTTTGGAGAAAAAAACTGATAAATTTCAAACAGATTTTCATATACTCCTTGTTGAGGATAATACAATAAATCAAAAAGTAGCTGAAATCATGCTGGAAGATATTGGTTGCTCAGTTGATATTATGGATAATGGGGAAACTGTTTTAGAAAATGTAAATTTTTTAAATCAATACGATCTTATTTTTATGGATATTGGTCTTCCTGATATGAGTGGGTTTGAAGTTGTGACTAAAATCCGTCGAAAAAATGCTTTAAAATCCATTCCAATTATTGCAATGACTGCGCATATGCTGGAAAGCGATAAACAAAATTGTTTTGCAGTCGGAATGGATGGCATTATTGCAAAACCAATCTCTCATGAAGAATTAGTTAAAACGGTTGAATATTGGATTAAACAAAAAACGTCAACTCCCTGTTAAGTTAATCTCCAATAGCAAGTTACTATAAAGACCTGCTCCATCAATTTATCGAATTAACCTTCTAGGTTTAAGACCGCCACTATAACGCGAAGCCCAATATAAATATTGAGTGGCGTAAATTTTGCATGGTGTTCAGTCTCCATGCAAAATATATTTACGCCGAAGGCGTCCTTTATTGACTAGCTCATCTTGGGATCTTAGCGCAAACGCTATAGGTTACGGCCTTTGGCAGGACTGCTCTACAAAATCACAACGAGACTCGAGGCCTGTTGTTGCAGTGGCTGTATTATAAATTTTGGATGCTAATATGTGCTCGTAATAAGTTTCGAAACCAGTGCCACACCCCCGCCCGCCTGGGCCTCCCCACAGCCGCCCAGCCACCGCCGCCCACTGCCCGAAATCATCATAATAAGAAACACCAAGTACATATGAAGTATTATCACCACGAAAGAGGGCGCGAGAAATATCAGTATCCCTATCAACTTTTTGATTCTCATGTAGAACAGGATAAAGTCCAGCTCTTAATATTTGCTGCACATGGGGTGGAAGATTGCTCTCAAGAGTGCCGCCAATAATTTCAAAACAAAATCGATCACCTAATTTTCCGTACCATTTTCCATCATCCTTTCCAGCGATAGAAGGGAGATTGCGGCCTCTGTTTGCAAAGACATCAAAAGCAACTGAAATCAGATGCAGCAGGTTTAAATAATATTGATTATTTGTAATGACGGCAGGCTTTAAATTTTTGACAAATGCTTTAAATGTTTTTATTGCCTCAGGGAGTACCTTGGCATCATTTTGAATAAACGCTTCAAAAAGATACCTCACTGCCTGGATATTGAGCAGTTCTCTCTTTTGCTTGGCGTCCTTATCTTCTTGAGGGGCGGCTAATCTGGCTTGTTCTAAGGCCTTTTCGTGATCTTTTGGAAACAATTCAGCGTGTAGTTTGAGTAATCGTTCTGCCATTCCTTCATCCAACTCTTTTCCGTTTTCATCACGAATGGTTTGATCTAAACCTATTACAGCACGTTGAATAGCCTGCATCAGCGTGGCTTGTAAAAAATCTTCCTTCCTGGCGTGTGCTTGTCTAATATATTTCTCTACCTGATT
>JANWKO010000085.1 GCA_025451335.1 Gammaproteobacteria bacterium | reverse complement strand
CTACTTGCAAATCAACTTCTTTTAATACTTCAATTTGGGAGTGATTTTCTTTGTAATTCTTGGATAAACCCGTACATTTGATCGCGACATTATTCATAACGTAGTGCCTCCACAGGTTCTGTGCGTGATGCACGCCACGCCGGATATAATGTCGCAATAAGACTTAAAATAAGCGCTGACAAACTGATTTTTATCACATCTGACCAAAGTAATTCTGAAGGAAGATAATCAACAAAATAAACACTGGATGATAAAAACTTCACATGGAATATTTCTTGAATCCAATTAACAAGCTTCGTAACATGAGTTGCTAACGCAATCCCACCAGCAACGCCAAGAATGGTACCAATCACTCCAATAATTGCACCCTGCACTACAAAAATAGACATAATCGTTCGCGGTGTTGCACCAAAAGTTCTTAGAATAGCAATGTCAGATTCTTTGTCATTTACAACCATAACCAATGTGCAAACCAAATTGAATACCGCAACAGCTATGATTAATAGCAATATAAAAAACATCATCGTTTTTTCTAATTTTATTGCATGAAAAAATGCCCCAAATTGTTCTGTCCAATTCATAACACGACCATTGGGTGCTAAATCATTCTGTAATTGAGTCGATAATTGCGGCGCAGCATAAACATCTTTCATATTGGCATGCAAACCAGTAATAGATGATCCCATCATAAATAATTTTTGCGCATCGTTTAAATTAATATAAGCCAAAGCCATATCAAATCCAAAACCACTGCCAGCATGAAAAATTCCACTCACTGTAAATCGTTTCAAACGTGGAATTACGCCAGCGGGAGACAGAGAAACCTGCGGTGTTATAACAGTAATTTTATCTCCCAACACGACATCTAAGCGATTTGCTAATTCTTCACCAATCAAAATGCCAAATTTTCCCGGTGTCAAATTCTCAAGATTACCTTGTACAATTTTTTCTTTCAGTTGTGATATGCGCGATTCGGCTGCGGGATCAATACCATTAACCATAGCGGGTTGCACATTGCCACCATTAGTTAATAGGATTTCTCCATTGACAAATGGAGCCACTGCCGTAATTTCAGGAACTTTTTGTAATGCAGTTTCTAATTCATGCCAATTATCAACAAAGTTAGCCATACTCGTCACGGTAAGAGGCGGCCACATGCTAAAAACACGTTTTTTAATTTCTCGATCAAAACCATTCATCACTGAAAGCACAGTAATCAAGACGACTACCCCAAGCGCAATACCTAGCATGGACATCAGCGATATAAACGAAATAAAATGATTTCGACGTTTAGCGCGTGTATAACGTAAACCAATAAATAATGAAAGCGGTCGGAACATATTTGTCTCTCATAAATTGGGGCCTTTGACATTGTTACTATTGTAACGAAATATCAAACAGACCCAAATAATCTAAAAAAATTCTCTGTTGTATGCTCAGCTAATTCTTCTTTTTCAATTCCACGTAATTGTGCTATATATTCTGCTACATAGCGAACATAGGCAGGTTCATTAGGCTTGCCACGAAAAGGAACCGGCGCTAAATATGGTGAATCCGTTTCTATTAGAATACAATCCAATGGCACTTGCTTCGCAACATTTTGAATCTCAACTGCGTTTCGAAACGTTATTATTCCTGAAAAAGAGATATAAAAATTCAAATCTAATGCTTCTTGCGCCATTGCCCAATCTTCAGTAAAACAATGCATTACCCCACCAACTGAAGAAGCACCCTCTTCTCGCATTATTTGTATTGTATCCTGTTTAGCCTGTCTTGTATGTACAATAATAGGTTTTCTAAGCTGTTTTGCTGCACGAATATGTTGTCGAAATCGGTCACGCTGCCAATCTACATCTCCTTGGCTTCGATAATAATCTAAGCCAGTTTCACCAATCGCAATAACTTTATTATGATTAGCTAATACAATAAGATCTTCTTCTGATGGTTCTTTTTCAATTTCTTGTTCATTGGGATGAAGACCGACAGAAATACTAATATTGGGATAGGTATTGGCTATTTCTATTAACTTTGGCAATTCTTTTAAAGTGATGCAAACACAAAGAAAATGTTTAACTCCCTGCTCTTCTGCATGTGCAATCGCTTTAGATAAATCGCCAGAATAAGACGACAAGTCTAATTGATCTAAATGACAATGAGAATCAACCAGCCGCATATTGCACCCACCGAATAAATAATTCTTCTAACACCAATTGTCGATTTAGATTTAATGATCTCATTAATTTAGTGTAAGTATCTTTGACTACATCCAGATAATTTATCAATTGCGCAGATGAACAAGTACGCGCAAGACGAGTAAAAACAGATTGATAATCAAAGTTTATCAATTCACACTCACCCTGAGTTAACTGTATGCGTAATAAATCTTGCACCCAAATCAAAATTAACTGTAAAACAACTAACATTTCATATTCCTGAAATTTTGCAGCCAATTGTAATGGATCAATTTGATGTCGCGCTAAATCATCAAGACCTTGAAATAAATCTTGTCGCAATGAATATAATCCATTTTCATTCCATACTTTAGCTCGAAGGGGCGCTCCATCTGCTAAATTTAATAATAACTTGCGATCAATATTTGCTGGTAATTGAGTTTCCAGCCATTCTAATGCTAAAGATTCAACTGGTTTTTGAAAAATCAATTTCTGACAACGACTCGTGATAGTAGCTGGTAAACGCAAGTTTTGATTACTAATTAGAATAAGTAACGTATTTGGCGCAGGCTCTTCTAATGTTTTTAATAATGCATTAGCGGCATTTAAATTCATCGCATTTGCTGGATCAATAATCACAATGCGTAAACCACCTTGTAACGCAGTTTCATTGACAAATTGAACCATTTCACGAATTTGATCTACTTTAATCATTTGCCCAGGTTTTTCAGGCTCAATAAGTAATAAATCAGGATGCACTTGCGCTTGAAATAAATGACAATTATGACATTGACCACAAGCAAAATCTGATTTATTGCACAACAAAACTTGTGAATACGCAAGGGCACAATGTTTCTTACCTAACCCTTCGATCCCTACAAACAGTAAAGCATGAGGTAAACGCTTGGAACGCTTACGAGCGATGAGTTGTTGCCATTGTTGATGTTGCCAAGGGTATAGACTTAGATCCAACGTTATTACCTTTTTAATACGGGCTATTAACAATTCTACTATGCTGGCCATAAATTGCTGATAATCTGTGCTTCGCTGCTCATTTACCAACAACGTAAACTGCGCTGCGATGCTCGATTCTCAGCAATTTCTGGCTCAGCCTAGCGAATTGTTGACAAGCCCTAATTCATCTAAAATTTCTTTAATTTTCATCTGTACTGCTTCAAGCGATTGCGTCGCATCGATTATTCGAAAACGCTGCGGTTCTTGTTTTGTGCGAATTAAATAAGCTGCACGTACGCGTTCAAAAAAATCTATTTGTTCTTGCTCAATTCTATCATGCGGACCACGATGTTTTGCACGCAATAAACCCATATCAGCTGGAGCGTCTAATAAAATAGTAATATCCGGTTTCAATCCATCCACTACCCAATCTTCTAACATTTGTATTCGAGCGGTATCCATGCCTCGTCCACCGCCTTGATATGCATAACTTGCGTCGACAAATCTGTCACTTATAACCCATTTGCCTGACTGCAACGCAGGAATAATAACATGTTGAACATGTTGAGAACGAGATGCAAACATTAGCAACAACTCTGTTTCTGTCGTGATTTTTTCTTCTTGATTCGGAGTTAACAAAATTTTTCGAATATCTTCAGCTATCTTTGTTCCTCCTGGTTCTCGTGTTAACAGATAATCTTGATTTGCTGCTGAGAGATACTCTTGAATATATTTCATGGCAGTACTTTTTCCAACTCCTTCACTGCCTTCTATAGTCAAAAAAATTCCTTTAATGTCTTTGGGAAGCATTTTATTCCTATTTAGCTAACTGTAGGGTTTGTTGATATCGAATTGCCAACAGATCCTAAAAAATTTAACAAATAATTACGAAGTAAAGTAAAATTAAAAAACCATTTTGATTTATTTGCTTCTAATACAGCTTTATTATGATCGACCAAATGCTGAGAAAACTTATGCGATCCTGTATTTCCTTGGGCGACAAAATAATAAAAATCATGTCTCATGGGATGTAAAATAGCGTGAATGGAAGCGATACTAGGCATAGAAATGGGTGTCGGAGGCAAACCTCTATGTTTATAAGTATTATAAGGATTATCCGATAACAAATCTGCTCGAGTAATTTTACCATCAAAACGACCAACTCCATAAATCACAGTCGGATCAAATTGTAGCAACATATTTTTTTTCAAACGATTGACTAGCACCCCAGCAATCTTTGGTAATTCTTGGCGATGATAATATTCTTTTTCGATAATTGACGCTGCAATCAATGCATCATACTCACTATTAAATGGCAAAGCGGAATCTCTATTTTGCCATGCCTTATCTAATTTGTTTTGCATAGTTTTAAATGCACGCTTCAATAAAACTATGTCATCTGTTCCATGAACAAAAAAATAAGTATCTGGAAAAAATTCCCCTTCAGGGTTTAACTGAGGATACCCTAAACGTGTCATTATTTCTTCATCACTTAAATTTTGAATTGTATGTTTTAAATTTTCATTATTCGACAATACTTTTTTGACATCTTTAAAATTCCACCCAGGAATAATGGTAAAGGTATAATATACCAAGCCTTTCCCTGTGGTGATTTGTTCCAATAAGCTAGAAGGAGTCGTTCCTTTTGGAAAAAGATACTCACCCGCCTTCAACTTGTGCGAAGCACCTTTTAAGTGAACGAATAATTTAAAAAATAATGGCTGTTCAATTATATTTCTTTTAGTTAAATCATCAATAACGGTTTGAGTAGAACTACCCTCGTGAACTAAATACTTGACTCCAGAATCATTAGTTACCAGTGGGGAAAACAGGAATTTTAACCATGCACAACTTAACCCTATCAATATGATAAGGAATGTGTAAAAAGCTATGAACCAGAAACGGCGTTTTGTCACCATAATTCTGATATTTTACCGCATCTCACGAAACAATAAAGTTCCGTTTGTTCCTCCAAATCCAAAAGAATTAGAAAGAGCGGTTTCTATGCGCATTTTTTGCGCAGTATAGGGGACAAAATTTAAATCGCAACCTTCGCTTGGATTATCTAAGTTAATAGTTGGCGGCGCAACTTGATCACGAATTGCCAAAATTGAAAAAATAGCTTCAACGGATCCTGCTGCACCCAATAGATGACCTATCATTGATTTCGTTGAACTGACAGCCATTTTATAAGCATGTTCTCCAAAGCTACGTTTGATTGCTAAAACTTCTAATTCATCACCCATAGTTGAAGTGCCATGAGCATTTATGTACTGAACTTGATCAGGATTAATGCTAGCATCAGCCATTGCATTATCCATAGAAGTTGCTGCCCCTAATCCTTCAGGGTGAGGCGAAGTTATATGTGACGCATCAGCACTCATACCAAAACCTATTAGTTCTGCATAAATTTTGGCACCTCGACGTTTAGCGTGTTCATAACTTTCTAAAACAATCACTCCCGCGCCATCACCAAGAACAAATCCATCGCGATCTTTATCCCAAGGTCGACTGGCCTTCTCCGGCTCATCATTACGAGTAGAAAGTGCGCGCATCGCTGCGAAACCACTGACACCCAGACGTGTTGTGGCCATTTCAGCTCCGCCAGCAACCATCACATCTGCATCACCATAAGCAATTGTACGTGCAGCAAGACCAATATTATGCGTTCCAGTTGTACAAGCTGTGACAGCTGCAAGATTAGGACCACGCATGCCATACATGATTGATAAATTCCCAGAAATCATGTTAATGATTGCACCGGGAATAAAAAAAGGAGAGATTTTGCGCGGACCAGATTCGAGTAAAGTTATGTGACATTTTTCAATCAAAGGTAACCCACCGATTCCTGAACCAATTGCAATGCCAACTCGATGAGCATTACTTTCGTTAACTTCAATTCCAGAATCTTTAATAGCTTGAACGCCAGCAGCTAAACCGTATTGAATGAATAAATCACGCTTACGAGCATCTTTATCAGACATATAAACGGCTGAGTCGAAGTTTTTCACTCGACTACAAATTTGGCAACTGATATCAGACGCGTCAAAATGATCAATTTTGCTGACACTTGATTTTCCAGCTAAGATTGCTCTCCAGGTATCTTCAACATTTAAACCTAAAGGGGTAATTAAACCTAAGCCTGTCACAACAACGCGCTTTTTACTCAAACCGATGCTCCTTAACGAATCTGAAAACAGCAAGATTAACTCTTGCTGCGTTCTTCCAGATGCGCATTAATATAATCAATGGCTTGTTGAATAGTAGTAATTTTTTCAGCATCTTCATCAGGAATTTCAGTTTCAAATTCTTCTTCTAAAGCCATTACTAATTCAACAGTATCTAAAGAATCAGCACCTAAATCATCAACAAAAGAAGCATCATTTGTCACTTCCTCTTCTTTCACACCTAATTGTTCAACAACAATCTTTTTCACTCGTGCTTCAACAGTACTCATAACTAATTATTCCCCTTATCAATAAAACTACTAATGATTAATGATATTAAAATGATTTGTGGTAGTTTATTTAAAAAACTATAACTTGCAAGTCGAATTTTAAATAAATCACCCAATGTTGTGTTTAATTTTAAGCCATATACATTCCGCCATTCACGTGTAATGTTTGTCCAGTTATATAATTTGCTGCATTGGATGCCAGAAAAATTACTGCGGCAGCAATATCATCAGGCTGACCCAACCGTTCCATTGGAATTCGTGACAATAAGTAATTCCTCTGATCTTCAGGTAAGTTGCGAGTCATATCTGTGTCAATAAACCCTGGTGCAATTGCATTTACCGTGACTTCTCGAGAAGCAACTTCTTGCGCTAATGATTTGGTAAATCCAATCAAACCGGCCTTTGCTGCTGCATAATTTACTTGTCCAGCATTCCCAGTAGTGCCCACGACTGAACTAATGTTTATTATTCTACCCCAGCGTGCTTTTAACATATCACGTAAACAAGCTTTGGTAATGCGAAAAACAGAGTTCAAATTTGTTTCAATAACAGTATTCCATTCTTCTTCTTTCATTCTTAATAATAAATTATCTTGAGTTACTGCTGCATTATTTACCAGAATAGACGGCATGCCATAACGTTCTTTTATTTGACCCATGGTCAATTCAATCGAATTTGGATCTGCGACATTTAACATCATTCCACTACCCTGAATTGCAGCAGCCTCGAATGCTCGATTCAGTTTATCTGCGCCATCTTGAGTCGTAGCAGTACCAATAACTATATATTTTTCACGACCTAGAGCCAATGCGATCGCATGCCCGATACCGCGACTTGCGCCCGTCACTAAAGCCACTTTATCTTTTTGTGACATGTTAACTCCTCGTATTCTTTACCAAAATCAATAGTTGACCAAAGCAGATCCCCAAGCCAATCCGCCGCCAAAACCTTCTAATAATAGAGTCTCACCCTTTTTGATGCGACCGTCTCGAATTGCTTTATCTAATGCAAGAGGAATCGATGCACTAGAAGTATTACCTTGTTCTTCCAAAGTAATAGCAACACGTTCCATTGGTAAATCTAATTTTTTTGCCATGGCTTGGATAATACGAATATTAGCCTGATGCGGAACTAACCAATCCACATCCGATTTATTTAGCGAATTTGCTGCTAAGGTTTCATCAAAAAGATCACCAAGAATATTAACTGCTAATTTAAATAATTGATTACCTGACATTTTAATAGATAAAGCTTCTTCAACCGCCATGGGTTTACGTAAGATAGAATCCAAATAAAGCACATCTTTATGGGTTCCATCCGCATGTAAATGGGTTGAAAATACTCCAGGTTCATTACTTTGACCTAGTATGACTGCGCCCGCACCGTCGCCAAATAAAACGCACGTTGTGCGATCTGTCCAATCCAAAATTCGCGACATCACTTCACTACCGATAACGAGTGCATATTTGATTGAACCATGTCTAATGTATTGATCTGCAATGCTAAAAGCATACATAAATCCAGCACAAGCAGATGAATTCAAATCAAATGCGGGACAACCCCCAATTCCTAATTGCTGCTGTAACAAACAAGCAGTACTAGGAAATATTTTTTCTGGTGTAGTCGTAGCAATAATAATCATGCCGATATCAGCCGGTGTAATACCTGCATCAGCCATTGCTCGCCTTGCTGCCTTTTCAGCCATACTAAGCGATGTTTCATATTCAGCAGCAATATGCCTTTGGTGAATTCCTGTACGATCAACTATCCAGTCATTTGATGTATCAACAATTTTTTCCAAATCAAAGTTAGTCAGAACTTTCTCTGGCAAATAACTGCCTGTACCTATAATTTTCGAATATTTCATAATTTTATCTACATTTTAAGAATTGTTAAGAGCAAGGTCAGTAATCTAGCGAATTGTCAACTGACCCTAGGATCATCAATTTTTGATAACTTCAATAATTTCTCAACTTCCGCACCAATTCGTTGCGGTATATTTTTTTCTATCTGCATGATAGCTTCTTCAAGAGCATGGACATATGCTTTTACACCTGCGCCACCATGACTTTTAATCACAATTCCTTGTAATCCAAGAAACGTTGCCCCATTGTAACGATCGGGATCAATTCGTTTTATGACAGGTTTTAAAACTGGCTTAGAAAGCAATCCAACAATACGTGTCAAAAAATTACGGTTATAAGAATCGCGAAGCATTTTGCGAATTAAAATAGCAACACCTTCACTGCTCTTTAATGCAACATTTCCCACAAATCCATCGCAGATTACAATATCTGCCTCACCCGCATAAATTTGATCACCTTCAATATAACCTGCATAATTGATCATTTTTGAATTAGATAGCAATTTAGCTGTTTCTTTGACTTGTTCATTTCCTTTAATAACTTCTTCACCGATATTAAGTAAATAAACTTTTGGGTTTGTTATATTATCGACAGCGGAAGCAAGTACCGATCCCATCACTGCAAATTGATATAAATTTTCAGCGCTGGAATCAACATTGGCTCCCAAGTCCAACATTCGCATTATTTTACTTCCACTCACCGTTGGAAATGCCGAAACTATCGCAGGACGATCGATTCCAGGAATGGATTTCAAAACAAAATGCGCAGTTGCCATTAATGCGCCTGTATTTCCCGCACTGACACAAGCTTGCGCTTTACTTGCTTTCACTAAATTTATCGCTACACGCATAGAAGAATCTTTCTTGGAACGTAAAGCTTGCGAAGGCGATTCATCCATTTCAACGCATTGTGAAGCATGCTGAATTGTATAACGCGGCTCATTGATAGAATTATTTATGGATAGTTCTTTTTTCAGAACAGCCTGATCCCCAACCAAAATAAGATGTAACGCCTTATGGTTTTTCAATACCTGTAGAGCCGCAGGCACTGTCACTGAGGGTCCAAAATCTCCCCCCATAGCATCCACTGCAATGGTTATATTATCCAAAATTCTACTCTTCGTTGGTTTCTTCTTCAGCAACAGGGTTTCGAACAATTACTTGACGACCTTTGTAATATCCATCAGGACTTACTTGATGACGTCTATGGGTTTCACCTGTAGCTGGGTCAACGGATAAAGCGGGCGCAGCTAATGCTGAATGCGCATTACGCTTCATGTTACGTCTTGAACGTGATTTTTTACTCTTTTGTACTGCCATTTCTAACTCCTCACTCAAATTACGATCTAGGGTTGAAGACTCTCTGCCTAGCAGTGTCTATCGAGCCCTATTCTTTATTGCGTTTTCGCAATAATTCAATGACTTTAAAGGGATTTTCTTTATCAGAGATTCCCGTTGATTCGGCCACCAGGGGTAACCTTACCTTGCAATCTTTAGGTGGATGCATAGGCACAATTGGCAAACTTACGATTAACTCATCTTCGATAACGTCTTGAATAAAAAGATCCATTTCTTTAATAACTAATGGATCATAACGCTCTGGAAGTTCGTCTGCCTCTTCTTCTGTTTGGACAATTCCTAACAAGAAATCGTCTATTATCTCATACTTAAAGGGTTCCATACAACGCTGACATTGCAATATTAATTGCGTTTTAAGATGCCCCCGAATATAGCGAATTTCTTGTTCATCCACACCAAACTGAATGTCAATATCCACCTCGCCCTGATCAAAAGTCAAACTTTCCATTAATCGCTTCATATTTTTAATAGGCAAGCGACCTTGCAGACAAGTTCCATTGTCTGCAAATCGGAAAGGATCAACTTTTAAAGGCAGAGTCTCTTTTGACATAGGTGCGGGATTTTATGATGATGCTAAGAAAGTGTCAAATTTTCTAAAAATTTTTCCAAGTCATCGTCCAATGGTGCAGACATGGATATTTTTTGACCAGTTGACGGTAAAGTAAACTCAACGAAATGAGCATGCAAAAATAACCGCTTCAATCCTAACTTTCTCATCTCTTTATTAAATTCTTTTTCTCCATATTTTTCATCCCCAGCGATAGGATGATTACGATATTTCGCATGCACACGAATTTGATGGGTGCGACCTGTATGCAAAATTGCCTCTACCAGCATAACCCCCTCATAGGTGGTAATTGGTTTAAAAATTGTCAACGAGGCTTTGCCCTCTTTATGTACTCTAACAAACCTTTCCCCACTGCTGAGTTGATTTTTTTGCAAAGATGCGTCTACTTTTAATTCAGAAGTTTTCCAATGACCTTTGGTAAGCGTTAAATAAATCTTACTAACCTTACCGGCACGCAATAACTCATGCAGTTCTCGTAAAATACTCCTTTTTTTGGCAAGAATTAAACATCCCGATGTATCAGAATCCAACCGATGGGCTAATTCGAGCTGTGGTAACTTAGGATACATATTTCGCAATGCTTCAACCAATCCTAACTTCACACCACTGCCTCCATGAACGGGAATCCCAGATGGCTTATTAATAATCAAAAGATTTTTATCCTCATAAATAATGCGTTGGCTTAATAAGGCAACAAGATTGCGTGAGGGCGTGGATTCTGTTTTTGCATTACTCAATTGAATTGGTGGAATACGTATCTGATCATTAGCTTGCAATCGATAACTAGGCTGAATCCTTTTTTTATTTACCCGCACCTCACCCTTGCGAAGAATACGATAAATATGTGATTTAGGAACACCTTTCAATCGAGTTACTAAAAAATTGTCAATACGTTGATCAGCAAAGTCGGGATCGACGGTTAAATATTGAACAGGTTGAGCTTTATTTTTTTCCATTGCACTCTCTCATCATCTATCTAATTGATATAGATCAAAAATACTGGTATATTCATAAAGACTTATTTTAAATGAGTATTTAAATAGTTGCATGCAAAAGTAATGATTTAGGGTCTATGTTGCTCACAAAAAGATCTGCAACGCATTGAATACTTTGAGTATGTACTAAAATTAATGAAAACTGCGCTCCGAAAGCTAAAATGTAGATTGCTAAGGTTGAGTAGAGTAAGGCTAAAGAATATTTTTGATCATTTCTTTATTTGAAATGATCTGGTTAACTAAATGACGGATAAGTATTTTTTCTCAGTGTTAATTAAGCTGATGCATGATAAAAATAACGAATAAGCTTAGAAATTAAAGGAATTTTGCTATTCGTCACAATTAATCCACTCTACAAGCTTCCTGTTTGTTTAGATGCCTAAAGTCATCGAAGCAAATATTAATGGTGAACAAACCGATTCTGCAATCGCAAAAGCAACGGAACGCCTGAAAAAACAGGTGTCTATGAAAAGAATGTTAATCAATGCAACTCACAAAGACCAAGAGTTGCGAATTGCCCTCGCAAGCGGGCAACATCTTTATGATCTTATTATTGAATCCGCTACTCGCGAACAAAAACAATCAAACATTTATAAAGGCCGTGTCACTCGCATCGAACCCAGCCTTGAAGCAGCATTTGTTGATTATGGCGAAGAACGGCACGGATTTTTACCATTAAAAGAAATTGCTCGTTCATGTTTTAAACCTACCTATAGCGACCAAGGCAGACGACCGACTATTACTGAAGTAATCGAAGAAGGTCAAGAACTCATTGTTCAAATTGATAAAGAAGAACGTGGCTCAAAAGGCGCCGCCCTTACCACATTTATTTCATTACCAGGATCTTATTTAGTTCTCATGCCAAATAATCCTAGAGCGGGTGGCATTTCACGTCGCATCGAGGGGGATGAACGCTCTGAATTACGTGAAAATCTTTCTGCGTTGAATTTACCAGAAGGAATGGGAGTTATTGTTCGCACAGCTGGCAGCGGTCGTAGCCAGGAAGAATTACAATGGGATTTAGATATCTTGTTAAAGCATTGGGATGCTATTAAACGTGTCACCGAAAGCCGACCCTCCCCTTTTCTAATATATCAAGAAAGCAACGTGGTGATTCGTGCCATTCGTGATTACTTAAGAAAAGATATTGATGAAGTTTTAATTGATGAACCGAGTGTTTATGAAGAAATCATTCATCACATTAAACAAGGAAGACCTGACTTTATCCATCGGGTTAAACTTTATAAAGACCCAACTCCACTTTTTACACGTTTCCAAATTGAAAGTCAGATTGAATCAGCATTTCAACGTGAAGTTCGTTTACCATCCGGCGGTTCAATTGTTATCGATCATACAGAAGCGCTAGTGTCAATCGATATAAACTCTGCACGCTCAACCAAAGGTGTCGATATTGAAGAAACTGCACTGAATACAAATTTAGAAGCTGCTGATGAAATTGCCCGTCAATTACGATTACGCGATTTAGGTGGTTTAATCGTGATTGATTTTATTGACATGACCCCAATTCGAAATCAGCGCGAAGTTGAAGAGAGAATCAGAAAAGCGCTCGAAATGGATAGAGCCCGCGTTCAAGTTGGACGAATATCCCGATTTGGTTTATTAGAAATGTCGCGTCAACGCTTACGTCCTTCTTTGGGTGAATCGAGTCAAATTAGCTGTCCTCGTTGTTTAGGTCAAGGCACTATACGTGGAATTGAATCATTGGCATTATCTATTATGCGGTTAATTGAAGAAAATGCTATAAAGGAAAATACTGCACAGGTTAGAGCAATTTTACCAGTTGAAATTGCGACTTATTTACTAAATGAAAAACGTCAAGCCATTTCGGATATCGAAAAACGTCAAAGTGTAGGTGTAATCATCGTACCAAATCCTCATTTACTAACACCACATTATGAGGTGGAACGTATTCGTATTTCTGATGTAACTGAAAAAGATGAAAAACTGGCGAGCTACAAATTAGTTGTGAAACCTGAATTGGATGTTTCAACTGCTGGATTACTAACTCAAAAAGCTCACCAAGAGCCAGCGCTCAAAAACATGCAACTGGAACAAACAACCCCTCCTCCTGTTGCTGCTGCTCTAGTAACTAGCCCAGGGAAAGCACAGCAAGGTTTGCTCAAGCGTTTACTCACATATTTATTTGAAAAGAAAACAGAAACAACAACTGAACCGCGACGCGATTCACGCGAACAAACCAGAAGAGCAAGTACACATCGAGGAAAACCAAGGCACCATCAACGCAATCAACGCGGAAAAAGAGGACATCATGGTCATCATGATTATGAAGGTGGTAGACGTCCACGAAGCAATCAGCAAAAACAAAATTATTCAGAAATGCAAGGAAAGCCTTCTTCAAACTCAATAGAAGCTGTCAAACATGAAGTTGATCATCACCAAGCTCACACTGAATCACCCTCTCTCACAGAGGCTCAACAGCAAACAACTACATCTTTCTCATCCAATACACCTGTCATGCGTGAAGCAGAACGAGTAGAATCTCATCCTCCTGTTATTTCAGAATCAGCAAATGAAATCAAAACAGAACCCTCAACATTATCTGAAAAACCTGTTCCTCATCTTACTGAGAGAAAACCTCGCTTTCATCCTCAACGAAGAAGAAAACGATTTCGACATCGCCGTCCACAAGGACAAAATCGCGAAAAAAATTCACAAGCTACTGAAGGTGAAGATATTTACCATTCGAAAAATGGAACGGATGAAAATTAATAAACAAGAACATAGCAGGATTCAATGACATTTCTGATAGAAATGTCATTAGTCTTGCTCATCACTATTCCAACGCCTAGCTCTCGCTTCCATCATCACTGGAATATCATCTATTATGGGATAAGCTAATCGGTCAAATTTACAAATTAATTCTTGATTCGCTTTGTCATATATTAATTCCCCTTTACAGATGGGACATGCTAATATCTCAAATAAATTGTTATCCATAAATAACTCTTCAAATTAAAGACATATGACAACACAAAATTTATTTAATCTCAATAACGTTCATTCATCTTGGCTACCTTGTATTACCGATGCATTAAAAAATGTGGATTATCAATATCTTTTAAAACTGACTGAATCCAATGATTGGTTACCTGGGAAGAACAATGTTTTTAATGCTTTTTCAATTCCAATCAATAAAGTAAATTTTGTTTTATTTGGCGAATCGCCCTATCCACGTCCTGAATCTGCCAATGGTTATGCTTTTTGGGACGCTGCGGTTGACAAACTTTGGTCGCCAACAGGATTAAGTAAAACTGTGAATCGAGCAACATCATTACGCAATATAATAAAAATGTTATTAGTTGCAGAAAATGAATTAGATTTGAAGGAAACTGGACAGGAAGCCATTGCAAAAATAAACAAAGATTATTTTATTCAAACCAATAACGAACTATTTACAAATATCATTAACCACGGTTTTTTACTCTTAAATGCTACGCTCGTATTACAACCGCAACAAGTTCGAAAAGATGCTCTAGCTTGGCGCCCATTTATTAAGCATGTGCTCTATTATCTCTTTGAAAAATACCCACATGTTGAATTAATTCTATTTGGCAATATTGCCAATGCTATTGATGAGTTAGTCGATCATTTTGAAATTAAAAGGTTATATGCTGAGCATCCATATAATATTTCGTTTATAAACAATGCAAAGGTTATCGATTTTTTTAAGCCTATGCATTTATTAAAACACCCAAACCCTACAATATGACGCCGTGATGAAGAAGAATGAGCTCATTGCATTGCGCTAAGAGTTTCATGAAAAATCATTATTATTTGCTATAATCTTTTAAACCAGATAAATTTATATAGGGCTGTTTATATTGCTTATCAAGAGTTTATGGTGAGCATAAGCAATATAAACAGACCTTAATAGGGAAAACTCAGGGGGCAATACATGCGCATATTGTTAGTAGAGGATGATGAGTTATTGGGTGATGGCTTGAGAACAGGCCTTGTTCAATATGGTTATGCCGCAGATTGGCTAAAAGATGGTTTATCAGCCGATCAAGCCCTAAAAACTGAAAGTTTTGACTTGGTTGTTCTCGATCTCGGCTTGCCCAAAATGTCTGGCATTACGGTATTACAAAATCTCCGTGCCCGGGGTCAAACGATGCCCGTCTTGATATTAACTGCTCGTGAATCCATAGAAGATCGCGTGAAAGGCTTAGATAGTGGTGCGGACGATTATTTAACGAAACCTTTTGATCTCGATGAATTGTGTGCCCGTTTACGAGCATTACAACGACGATTTTCTTCACGAGCCGAACCTTTAATTGTCCATGAAAATATTACTTTAGATCCTGCTGCTCACTCTGTTACTTTAAATGGTGAATTAATTAATGTATCACGTCGCGAATTTGCCTTGTTACATAAATTATTAGAAAATGCAGGTCGAGTCTTGTCACGTGAACACTTAACTCAATCGCTCTATGGATGGGGTGAAGATGTTGATAGCAACGCTCTCGAAGTCCATATTCACAATTTACGAAAAAAATTCGGTCAAGAATTTATTCATACTATTCGTGGCATTGGGTATATGATTGATAAAAGCAAAGAAGAAAAATGATTCGATCAATACGGCGCTTTTTATTAATTAGCTTATTTATCAGCATTACTATTGCTTCTTCTATTACAGCTATTGGAAATTATTTACTTGATAAAAGTGTAATTCAGCCCTATTTAGATGAAAAATTAATACGATTTTTTAATATAATTGAAGCGTTGAATGAATCAGTCAATATTGATAAAGATATTGAAAGCGAAGTAGAAACACATCTCAATGAAATTGAACCTAGCACACCCCAGCATTTAATTTTTCAAGTCTGGGATCCTCAAGGAAAATTACTTTTTCACTCTACTAATACTTTTTTTATCCCTTTGAATGATGTCCCAATGGGATTAAGTGACAAGATAATTAATGGATCGGGTTGGCGTATATATTCTGACTTGGATAAAAAATCTCACGATAAAATTGTCGTTGCTGAATTATATGATATCCGTAATAGATTTGCTGATGCTATTGCACGCAATAATGCTTATATACTATTAATCACCTACCCTATTTTTGGTATTTTAATTTGGCTAATTGTTGGTCTAGCTTTAAGATCTATCACACGTGTGACAAATGAAATATCAAATCGCGCATCAACTTACTTAGAACCTGTTACACCAGATAATATACCAATCGAAATCAAACCCTTGGTTTCTGAGTTGAATCAACTTTTCATACGCTTAAAACTTGCTTTTGATCGCAATAAGCGCTTCGCTGGCGATGCCGCACATGAATTAAAAACTCCACTGGCTGCTTTAAAAACACAAGCTCAAGTCGCATTAAAATCAGAAAATTCAACAGAACGTCATCAAGCCCTCTTAAAAGTAATACAAGGTGTCGACCGAAGTTCACATGTGGTCGCACAATTATTAACACTGAGTCGGCTTAGCCAAGAAGAAGCTCTGAATGACATTGGACCTATTGATCTACATAAATTAGCAACAGAAATAGTGGCTTTTCTTGTACCAATCGCTTTAGAAAAACAAATAGAAATCGAGTTAGTTTCTCCCGAAGATGACATCATGATTTTAGGAAATGATACAGCGATAGGTATATTAATTCGCAATGTAGTCGATAATGCCATAAGATACACACCTGAAAACGGGCAAGTCAAAGTTGAGCTCGTTCCCACCGAGGATTCAGTCATCTTTCGTGTTACCGATACAGGCCCAGGGATTCCCGTAGAATTTCGCGAACGCGTTTTCGAACGATTTTTTAGAATTCTAGGCACAACTGCTTCAGGAAGTGGCTTGGGCCTTGCTATTGTAAGCCAAATCGCAGAACTTCATAATGCACGCATTCATCTCAGCACACCATCGAATGTCAAAGGATTACAATTTGACATTACTTTTCCTAAAATAAACCTTATTTCAGGTTAAGTTTTATTAAGCTTGGAGCCGAAAATCCAGCTGGTTTATATATGCTAGCAGTACTTTATGACCCTCTCTTAACATTACCTCTAACTAAAGATATTGAAAAAAATCGTAAGCACGCGATATGGTATTATAAAGGTGCTAGTTTTAATGGATGGGGATTTTCGCATTTGAATCTCGCGCAAATATTTTTAAATACTCCATCATACGGTTATCCCAATGGAGATCTAATAACGGCTGCGGAGAATCTGAGATTATTTTTAGAGTCCCCTCCTACTGACTTACAAAAAAGATTTACTCGTCCCGATGATGCTTATAAGGCTCAAATACAAGCACAAGAATTATTAATGGCCTTGGCATTTAAAATATATTCTCAAATTGAACAAGACGCCTCAGCTGGAAAAATGTCTTCACCCTACATTACAGAAGCGCTCTATCATGTTTATGCCGCGTATAACTATAAAAATATATCACAACGCATCTGTAACCATACAACTGGCACCCAACAAGCACCTGCGATTAAATACCCTAAAATAGAACCTAAAACCCAAGGACTTAATAAAGAATAACCCTTTAAATAAACCAAAAGAAATCCAGTAATTGCTTGAACAATACCGGATGTCAATGTAAAAAACCAATCGGCAATAACCACTTCTTTTGTTGCTTTTGCAATTAATTTCACATCATTTTGAAAATTGACATAAAACATATAAAAAGCGGTGCCTAAACCAGTACCAAATAGCACAGAAGCACTGATGATATGAAGTATCTTAATCCATGCATATAACATTATCGTTCACTCTCTAATGCCATCATGATCAGGATCGCTACAAACAGAGGAATATTTTTTGCAATCGGAGCAAAAGGATGTAGCCAAAATTCAGGAAGCATAAATGAAATAAACATCGTATAAGCAAAGATACAAATACACTGCAAAGAACCTATAAACAGTAATCTAAAATTAAGTAATGTAGCAAGTCCTAACAAAATGTCTATCCCGCTTAATACATACAAAATGAACGGTTGGAATAATTCAGGAACACGTGATTGCGTCATTAGCGCAGAACTTATTGCGAACGTCTCTGGCAGTAAACTGATAATCCCTGAGAATATCCAAATAAATGCGATACTCAAGCGTAATATAGGTCTTAAGAAATAGAGTCTCGCATGCCAACGATCTTGTACACTGCTAACCATACCGTGCATTTTACGTCTTTGCGAGTAAAGGTAGACAACTTCCTGCGGTCTGTCGTGAAGATCATCCTGAAGGAGGATACTTCCAAAAATTGGGTACGCAATTTTGCAATGAAATCATTGGTTTTCTTCAAGGCGAACTTCCGCCTCGGATGAAGCAAATATTATGGGCTGGGCTAGAGCAGGTTGTACAAACAACAACCCCTAGTGACTGTGAACGTAAATATAATTGTATACCACCAATTCACAAAGTTGATCGGCATATTGATATTTCTGGCGAACTCTTTCGTCGTGAGACTCTCATGGGTGACTGGACGAAAAGGTATATATATGTTGAGAAAGATATTTTTTATTGCGATAGGGGCGTGCTCGACTATCTACATACCCCTCTTTGGAACTTGGAATTATCCAACAATTTTAAAAAATTATACCAGGCAATGACTTCATCATCCAAAACTTACCATACAGCCGCAACCAAAACGGAACACGAGTCACCGCCTGATCTAGTAAGCAGTATTGCAAAAAAGTCAGCGTAGGCGCTGGGCTTCCAGTGAATTGATCAATAAGCTCGCCTTCGGTGAAAATAAGCAATTTTTCATAAAAAATTCAGCAGTGGAACCTGGCAGCCAAATTTAGGATAATCCAATACAATTATCTAAAGAGCTATTGTATGGATTTTTTTGAATCAATTACCCCGGAAACAACTATTTTAACGCCTAACCGTCGCTTATGTGCTTCAATATTTAATAGATTTTCACAAAAGCAAATTTCGAAGGGCAAAACCTGTTGGCCAACATTACATATTATTCCTTTATATCCCAGTTGGTTAAACCAACTTTGGAAAAATTATTCTGCCCAATATATTGAAGAAAACTATCTCTTACTCACCTCTCATCAAGAACAAATTTTATGGGAAAGAATTCTTCGTGATGCGCCAGAAAATGAAATCCTTTTGCAAATTTCAGAAACGGCAAAATTAGCCAAATCTGCATGGGAAACGCTTAAACGTTGGCAAGTCCAATTATCTGATTCGTCATTAAAAATGACTGAGGATAGTCGGGCCTTTTTAAATTGGGCAAATCAATTTCAAACTCTTTGTCATAAAAATAAGTGGCTTGATCAAAATAGCTTAACAGATTTAATCATAGAAAAGATTTTAGAAAAATCAGTCAAAGTACCGGAACATATTTTACTGGTTGGCTTCACGGAAATCGCCCCACAATATCAACACTTATTTAAAATCTGTGAATCAGTGGGCTCTCAAATTGAATATGTCGAAACCGAATCAAAAAACATAGACACTTCTGTCATCGGCTTATCAGATAATGAAACAGAAATTCGCGCCATGGCAAGCTGGGCAAAATCATTGCTCAATCAGTCACAAGTATCGGTTGGCATAAATAGCGAACTGCATACATCTAATGTCTCACTTGATAGTAAAGGTCTCAAATCTGAAAACTTGATTCAATTAAATTCAATCGCCTGCATTATTCCGCGTTTGGAAAATTTTCGTGAACAAACCAAACAAATATTTTCCGAAGTAGTAGGAGAGGGAAATTTTAATATTTCTGCTGGAAAATCTCTAGCTTCTTACCCTATCATTTATGATGCGTTAAAAATTTTAAATATTAACCCAGAATTAATTTCAGTTAATAATCTAAGCCAAATTCTCCGTTCACCATTCATTGGAGAAGCTGAACGCGAACGATACAAACGTGCATTACTTGATATTCGATTTAAAAATTCCAACATAACAACTATTTCATTTGAACAATTAATTGATCCTGAACTTAAATTAAATATAATGCAATCATGCCCTGCTTTTTCACATCGTTTGAAAGATTTTATATTGTTACATAGAGAACAAAAAAACTATTTACCGATAAGTAAATGGATTCTAATCTTTATGAAACTACTGACCGCCATGGGTTGGCCTGGAGAACGAAGTTTAAATAGTCACGAATATCAAGTCGTGCAAAACTCATGGTTGCCATTACTAAATGAATTAACAACTTATGATGATTTAGTTGGCGCATTGAATTATAAAACCGCATTACACTACTTAACTTTATTTGCTTCTAATACTATTTTCCAACCCGAAAGTCCTGAAGCACCCGTACAAATTTTAGGGTTATTGGAGGCAGCGGAACTTCCTTTTGAACACGCCTGGATAATGGGATTAGATGATACAACTTGGCCATCGCGTCCAAAACCCAATCCATTTATTCCATTATCGTTACAAAAAAAATTAAACATGCCCAATGCATCAGCTGATCGTGAATTGACTTATTGTCGGCAATTGACCAAACAATTACAATATAGCTCTGCACATGTGATTTTCAGCTACCCTCTTCTACGCGAAGAAAATGAATTACGCCCCAGTTCTTTACTAAAAAATTTTCTTCATAAAGAAAGCTTAGAACTTGAAAAGATATCTTCTCAAGCAAACGCCATATTTTCCTCAAAAAATTTAGAATTATTACAAGATGATATGGCACCCGCCATAACCGAAGTTAATGAAATTAAAGGCGGTGTCAGTATCTTCAAAATGCAAGCTGAATGTCCTTTTAAAGCATTTGCTGAATTACGTTTACACGCAAAAAAAATAGAAGAAACCACTCTTGGTTTGCGCAATTTAGATCGCGGCAACATTGTGCATAAGGCCTTAGAATTGATTTGGCGAGAACTGCAAGATTCAACGACATTAAACATGAAATCTGAACATGAATTACATCAAATCATTCGTCACTGCGCAGAACAAGCATTGTATTCCGTCATTGAAATATCAAAAAATCAGAAACGCTATTTAACACTAGAGTTAAAAAGGCTGGAAAAATTATTATGGGATTGGTTGCAAATTGAAAAAAACCGGTCTCCATTTAAAGTTATCGCTATGGAACACGAAATTACAGCGACAATTGGTAATATCACTACTCATTTTCGAGTTGATCGCATTGATGAATTATTACAAGAAAACGAAGAAGCCAAGCAATTAATTATTGATTATAAAACAGGTAAAAATATTGATAAGAAAGACTGGTTTGGCGAACGATTGAGTGAGCCACAGTTACCAATTTATTGTTTGTCAAATCCGGATAACACAATTGGCATCGCGTTTGCAAAAATTAATCCTGACAAAATGGAAATGGTTGGAGCCAGCAAAGCGTCGCTATTATCAATGAAATCTATATCTATTCTGGCCAATATCAATCAAGCTGATGCGACACTATGGCATGAACAAATACAAATTTGGCAAACAAATTTAATTAAATTAGGAAATGATTTTTATCAAGGTCAGGCAAAAGTTGATCCAAAAGATATTAATAAATCCTGCCGTATTTGCAGTTTACAACCGTTTTGCCGGATACATGAAGTTAATAGTATCAATGAAGAATATGACTACGAGCCATAAAATGAATAATGTTAATTTACAAGATGCTAACGAAAGACAAAGAGCTTTAGACCCAACCACATCCTTTATTGTGCAAGCACCAGCCGGTTCAGGAAAAACTGAATTATTGACTCAACGTTTCTTAGTTTTACTGGGAAATGTTAAACAACCCGAAGAAATATTGGCGATCACCTTTACTAAAAAATCTGCCGGTGAAATGCGTGCGCGAATCATCAAAGCTCTTAAAAATGCTGTTGAAAATCCTGAGCCTTTATCTGCACATGAAAAGCAAACTTGGACATTAGCTAAAAAAGCTTTACAGCGCAACATTTCTCTTGATTGGAATTTGCTTGACAATCCTAACCGTTTACAAATTCAAACAATAGATTCTTTTAATGCAAGTTTAACACGCCAACTCCCCCTACTTTCTCATTTTGGCGCTCCTTTAGAATTAGCTGATGATGCTACTTTTCTTTATCGCGAAGCCGTTCAGGAATTTCTATCCCATCTGGAAGAAAATTTCGCTTGGGTAACAGCGATAGAAAAACTATTACTACATATGGATAATGATTTAGCTAAAGTTGAAAACTTACTAGTACATATGTTGGCAAAACGTGACCAATGGTTACCTTATATTATCGCCAACGTCAATAATCCTGAGTTAAGAAATACATTAGAGACTAGCTTAAAAAACATTGTTACTGACACCTTATCGACTTTACAAGAATGTTTTCCAAGCGATTTGCAAGAAGAAGTATTGCAATTATCCCATTTTGCTACTGCAAATTTACACAAAGAACAATTAGCCTGTTTCCCGGGAAAATCGATTAATGAGAAATCTCAATGGAATTTTTTAGCGGAATTTTTGTTAACAAAAGACAATACTTTTCGTAAAAGTATTAATAAAAAACAAGGATTTCCTGCACCTTCTGAAGCTCTTAATTCTGAACAAAAAGCGTTATTCACACATTATAAAAACCGAATGTTAACTGTTTTAGAAAATCTAAGCAATGAAATGGAGTTGCAAGCCGCATTTGCCGATTTAGCTGCCTTGCCTGAAGAGCGTTATTACGATTTTCAATGGTCAACATTAGATGCATTGCATGATATTTTACGTGTCGTGGTAGCGCAATTAAAACTTGTATTTCAGCAACACGGTAAAATTGATTATATTGAGAATGCACTAGCCGCTTTAACTGCCTTGGGAACGGATGAAACACCAACTGACATTACCTTAGCATTAGATTATCGTTTACAACATATTTTAATTGATGAGTTTCAAGATACTTCGAATGGCCAATATCGTTTACTCGAGAAATTAATAACCGGTTGGGAAACGGGTGATGGTCGCACTTTATTTGTCGTGGGCGACCCTATGCAATCTATTTATCGTTTTCGTGAAGCTGAAGTGGGATTATTTATTCGAGCTCGTCAACATGGTATTAGTCATTTAAAGTTAGAACCATTAACATTATCAGTTAATTTCCGTTCGATTCCTGGTGTTGTTAATTGGGTGAATGAAAATTTTTCTAAAGTATTACCACCTTTTGAAGATATTGCAAGTGGCGCAGTCTCATATAGCCAGAGTATTGCATGTCGATCTTCAAACGATGCAACTCAAGCGGTACAATTACATGCGTTTGTGGATAGCGATGAACAATTACAAGCTGCAGCTATTATTCGCACTATTCAAGCATCACAAAAAAATTGTCCTCAAGATAAAATTGCTATATTGGTACGATCACGTTCAATCCTTCATACCATTATTAAACATTTAAAAAATGCTAATCTGTCTTTTCGTGCTTTAGATATCGAACCATTAACAACTCGCCCTGTGATTCAAGATTTAATGGCTTTAACACGCGCTTTATTGCATCCTGCCGATCGGATTGCTTGGTTAACCGTGTTGCGTGCCCCCTGGTGCGGATTAACACTCAGTGATTTATTAATCCTTGCAGGTGATAAAACTAAGCAAATTATCTGGGAACAATTGAAATCAAATGATATTTTTATAAAACTCACTAAAAATGGTCAGCAGCGCTTGTCTCGTTGTTTACCGATTTTCGAAATTTCTTTAGCAGAACGTCGTCGTTATAATCTGCGTGAGTGGGTTGAATATACTTGGCTGAATCTAGGCGGACCAGCTTGCGTGGAACAATCCTCAGATTTAGATGATGCTAATGCCTATTTTAATTTATTAGACAAACTCGATGAAGCTAATGATTTAGCCGATTTGAAAATTTTGCATGAATCCATTAATAAACTTTATGCCGCTCCTAATAATCATGCTAACGATGGTTTACAAATCATGACCATGCACAATGCCAAAGGCCTCGAATTTGATATTGTCATTTTGCCGCATTTAGAACGCAAAGCTTCACAAGATGATAAACAATTAATGTTATGGATGGAGCGCCCACGCTCAAATGATAGCAGCGATTTAGTTTTAGCACCTATCCAAGCTGTAGGTGAAAAAGAAAATTTAATTTATGACTATATTAAACGCCAAAATGATATTAAAACCAAATATGAAAATGGTCGTTTGCTCTATGTCGCCGCCACACGTGCCAAAAAACAATTACATATGTTCTTTAATTTAGAAAAAGCAAAAAATGAAATTAAAACTCCTACAAATAACAGTTTGTTACAAAAATTATGGCCAAGCATAGAGCAACAAGTTAAAGATAATTATTCAACTCATGTTGTTTCACACGAAATCACTCCTGAAGAAAATAATGAAAAAATTAATCAAATTAAAAGATTATCCTTAGATTGGAATAATCTCTTAACAGAAAATAAATTAGCTGCAGGGATTGGTTTCCATCAAAAAAAATCCGGTTTTTTATTACCACAAAATAATCCACGCTATATTGGTACATTAATCCATCAAATATTACAACAAATTGCGCAACACAACATCGCATGGTGGCAAGATCAATCTTTAATAAATCAACAAACTTATATTAAAAATCAATTTTTACAATTAGGCATGCTAAAAAATGATATTGATACATCATCTGCAATAGTTGAAAAAGCGATTCAAAATACCTTGAATGACAAACGCGGACAATGGATTTTATTATCTCATAATGAAGCTAAATCTGAGTTGCCTCTTACCTACTTAAAACCCTCATCTTCACTACAACAGGCACACAATTTAATTATTGATCGTACTTTTATTGATGAAAATGGAGTTCGCTGGATCATTGATTATAAATCTTCATCTAATGATGATTCGGATCTGGAAAGCTTTTTAGAATTGGAGAAAAGCACCTATGCCAAGCAACTGCAGGAATATTGTTTGGCATTACGCGAATTAGATTCCAGACCGATTAAAGTAGGTTTATATTTTCCTTTAATACCGGCTTGGCGAGAATGGGAATTTGAACGGGGTCAAATGCAAGATCATGATTCATCGTTGATGACGGGGTTAAATACAAGATCATGACTTATCGTTGACAGTCGAGATCTTGCATTTGACCCCGTAACTTTAATTCAAAAAGAAATCCTGCATCAACGGCACGCTAGGATTTACAGCATATTGTGAAAAATCAGAAACGCCACGTGTTCTTAATAAATCTTCATCAATGAAAAAATTTCCTGTGGTTTGTCGACTATCACTTGTTAATATAGCATGTGCAGCATCCGCCATAATGCTAGGTTTGCGACTAGCTTGCATAATTTGCTTGGGAAAGTTAACTTCTATAGCTGCTGTAGCAATTGTGGTTTTAGGCCATAATGAATTTACTGCGATTCCATCCGATCGAAATTCTTCTGACATTCCTAAAGTGCACATACTCATACCATATTTTGACATGGTATAAGCCAAATTATCTTTGAACCATTTGGGATTCATATTCAATGGTGGTGATAATGTTAAAATATGGGGATTAGATGATTTTTTTAAATGTGGAATACAAGCTTGAGAACAGATAAAAGTGCCTCGTGCATTCACAGAATTGATTAAATCATATCGTTTCATTGGTGTTTCGAGAGTATGCGCTATAAAAATTGCACTTGCATTATTGACTAGCACATCTATTCCGCCAAATGTAGAAACAGCTTTTTCCACACATTCAATAACTTTATTGTCATCTCGAATATCCAATTGCAAAGCAAGTGCTTTGCCGCCTGCTGCTTCAACTTCTTCGGCAACAGTATGAATGGTTCCTTCTAATTTGGGATGTGGTTGGTCTGTTTTCGCAGCGATTATAACTTTAGCACCATCACGCGCACATCGAAGAGCAATTTCACGACCTATTCCTCGACTTGCACCAGTTATAAAAATAACTTTATCCTTTAAACTTTGCATATAGAATTTCCTTTTTAGTTAATGATGATCGCTCGCTTGACATTCATAGACTAGCAATAAACCAATTCAACTTAACGAGATGTCAAAGAGATTATCTTCCTTCAAATTCCGGTTCGCGTTTATTAACAAATGCTCGAACTGCAGTCTTAAAATCCCTGCTATTAACAGAACGTAAAAATGATTCCGCTTCCAATTCTAACTGTGTTGTCACTTTATTCTGCCAGGAAGAATTAATCAACTGTTTCGTTTGCGCAAAAGCAAGAGACGGTCCATTGACAAGATAATTAATCGTACTGCTTACTTTTTCATTCAATTCCTCAGGTGGTATTACCCAATTGATTAGCCCGTAAGAATAAGCAGTCTCAGCATCGAATGTTTCAGACATTAACAATAATTCTAGGGCTTTTTTCGAACCCACTAAGCGCGGTAAAATAAAACTAACACCACCAGCCGGCGTTGTAGCAACTCGATTAAACCCAAGTGAAAATTGTGTCGCTTTGCTAGCAATAACCAAATCGGAAGCAAGCATTAAACTCATGCCTGTACCAGTAACCAAGCCGTGAACGATAGAAACAACTGGCTTTTCCATTTCACGTAAAGCAAGAATGGTAGAATTAAAATATCTGATTATGGATAAAGCTTCTGCTGAAAAAGTTTCGAATTCTTCATAAAACTCTAGTAAATCATTCCCTGCCATAAAAACTTCGCCAGCACCTCGCAAGACAACAACTCGAATATTTGGATCTGCTTTGATTTTAGAAATGATTTCTTCCAGTTGTTTTGCCATTTGCATATTAAATGCATTCATTTTTTCTGGACGATTAAAAGTAAGCTTTGCGACTTGATAATCCTGGGTATAATTAATCGTATTCATCGTTCAATTCCCTATAAAATTTATATACCTTATCTCGTCACATTTTGAGCTAAGGGTATATCTCACGCATCATTTGTCTTCCCACTTTAATGTTATGGGGTTTTTTACTACAACTTAATTCACCATCATGAATTGGAGAAATGACAGTACTTTGTAAAACGATTTTAATGTTATCTTCTACTCCAACAAGCGTGATGCGATAGTACTTAGCAATAATTTTGTATTTTTCTTGCGCATAAGCACAGGGATCGAATCCCAAAAATTCAATCCTATAATAGTACTGAAATGAACGAAAATTTCCAGCGCAATTTGAACGAAATTGCCACCAAGATAGAGAATAAGTAATAAGTTGGTTGATTGGCGTAATAGGGATTAAACATTCTTGGTTAAGAGATTTTTCAATCTTATTTAACGCATCATTTGCCATTTGATGGCGAACATGGGATTGCCATTTTTCTCTACTTTGCTTAGTTTCAATCCAGGCCATTTGTATAGCACATAAACCCAAAATTGCAAATATTTGCAAAAATAACAACACGGTAATTAACGCTATTCCAGAAATAGATTTCATAATGAAAGATAGGAATACCAAGTTTTTGATAAAAAAGGTGTGAGAGCATTTAATTCTAACGAAATTCCAGTAGGACTTTGATCGCTATTTAAATCTATTTTTGTTTTCAGACTTTCAATAGATTCAACTAATTCACGTTTGTGATGATTAATATTATCCAAAATATATAAAGCGTAAATAGGTTTCCCATTTGGATAAAAACGATTAGTTTTATTTGTAAAAAAAGATTTTACTTCTAAGCGGAAAATTTCTGCATCGGTTTGGTATCTTGAAGAAAGTGGTTGTGAAGTAATTATGGTTTGGATATTTTCATCAAATAAAATCGATTCAGGTTGAAAAATATCTGCAGAATAACAATCTGAAATAATCAATATGTCTTGAGATGAAAAATGTTGTTCAGTTGTCGCATATAGTACAAAATCATTTTGCATAGATTTTATTAAATTAACATGAGAAATACTTCCATGCCAAATATTAATGGCTTGTGATTTTTGGACTATTTTATTTTTCCAATTTACCGTATAACTTGTGTGATTAATCAATGGAAAGTCACTAGTTAATTTTGGACAACCAATATATCCTACTTGCTTTATATCATTTTTCATAAGTTGTATAGCAGTTCGAGCATTTTCTTGAAGTGCACTTAAATCATTCTGTAAAGAAAAATTTTTCTGTGCAGTTAAATAGATTGCTATACATATATTTATAATTAACAGGCTCAAAGTAATAGAAAACATGAGCTCTATTAAACTCATACCTCGAACATTTTTCATCAAATTTCCTTAGGAGTCTAAGACCAGACCATTTGCTGTCCTTATTGTTGTTTATTTCCAATTTAATTATTAACATTTATTCGGACATTTTTATTGAAAGACAATTTAATTCTCCAATTAAGATTTTTTCGCAATTTTTGTTATTCGATTTTTTCCCCCAAAAAATACTAATTTGATTACCTTTAACAAAACCTATGCCTTGAGGAAGCACAGTGCGATTTTGTTGATTCCAAATGGCAAGTTGTTTTTCCAAATCAATTTTTTTATCAAAAGCTTTTAATCTTTCTACCATTGAGTTTAATTGATTTTCAGCTACGCTAAAAAAATAAGCATTGCGATTCTCTCGAATTGAAAAGATTTCCATCGCATCAAAGTTTAATAAAACTAGCGATAAAATGAATAAGCTAACCAATACTTCAATCAAATTAAAACCGTGAATTGCACTTTGCATTGGACCTCCTTCTGGAGTTAATATTATGTTTAAATCCTAACTAGCAGGACTCCGCTCTAAACATCCTCAAGTTACCCCTAACATAGCTTTGACCCCTTCATTTTTGTTATAATAAATAATCTAGGACTTGCAGAAGGACCTGACCATGCCTGAAGACACAAAGGAAGATGACCGCCGCAGTCTTGTTATGGCGCACATCATGACCCCTGAACTAGTAAATTTTCATGGCAAGGTTCACGGTGGACGTTTGCTACAATTACTGGATCAAGTGGCTTACACCTGTGGCTCACGTTATTCTGGAAAAAGCTTGGTGACGTTTTCTGTTGACCAAGTTTTTTTTAAAGAACCCATAAACGTGGGAGAACTAGTAACTTTTTATGCTACTGTGAATTATGTCGGCAATACTTCAATGGAAATTGGGATTCGAGTAGAAGCGGAGAACATATTTACACGGGAAAAAAGACATACTACAACTTGCTATTTTACTATGATTGCAATAGATGACAAGGGTAAACCAACAAAAATTACGCCCTTAACAATTAATGATGATTTACAAAAAAGACATTTTGAAGAAGCCCTCATTCGCAAGGAAGCGCGAATCAAACTATATAAATCGAGAAAAAAATAGGATCTTTTGACAATTCGCTAGGTTTAAATAGAATTGCCAACAGATCCTATGCGTTCAAAGTGTTGCCTTTACCCTTCTTTCCCATCAACCCCGTGTACGAATAAACTCTTTCATAAAGTCAATTAATGTATCAACAGCCTCTTCCGGCATAGCATTATAAATGCTAGCACGGACTCCACCGGATAAACGATGTCCTTTCAAATTAGTTAAACCCGCTGCAGTAGCAGAATCTAAAAATTCCTGCGTTAACTCAGGCGAAGTTAAATTAAAAGGTATATTCATAATGGATCGACTATCATGATGAATGGCATTGATAAAAAAATCTTTATGGCTATCAATCATCGCATATAATTTTTGTGATTTGCGTTTGTTTATTTCAGCAAATTTCTTTACTCCACCCTGCTTTTTCATCCAGGCCAATACTAAACCGGCTATATACCAGGAGTAAGTCGGCGGTGTGTTATAAAATGATTTATTTTCAACATGAATTTTATAATTATAAAGTGTCGGTGTATGTGATAAAGGATCATTAATTAAATCGTCTCGAATAATAACGACTGCAATGCCTGCTTGGCCAATATTTTTTTGCGCTCCAGCATAGATAATTCCATATTGGCTCACATCGATTGGCTGCGCTAAAATCATAGAAGACATATCTGCCACTAAAGGAACATCACCTGTTTTGGGTACCCAATGAAATTGGACGCCTTCTATCGTTTCATTAGGTGTGTAATGGACATAAGCAGATTGGGGATTGAGCGACCATTTTTCTTGTGTCGGAATTTGTAATAAATCATTGTGAATTTCCAACTTCGCTGCAATATTCACATCACCATATCGTTTCGCTTCATCAATTGCTTTTTTTGACCAAATTCCTGTATCTATATAATCAGCATGATGATCTTTAGAAAATAAATTTAAAGGTACCATTGCAAATTGTGCTGTCGCACCACCAGGAAGAAACAACACATGATAATTTTTAGGGATATCCATTAATTCACGTAAGTCTGCTTCCGCTTGGTCAGCTACTATTTTGAACTCAGGTCCACGATGACCTAATTCCATGATTGACATGCCTGTTCCATGCCAATCTAACATTTCGGCTTGTGCTTGGGTTAAAACCTCTTCAGGCAACATTGCCGGGCCCGCATTAAAATTCCATACTTTACGCATTGTATGTTTCCTCAATGATTGATTTGCATTTTTAATATCAGCATAGACATCATCTGGCATAAATAAACTCCTTTTAACAAAACGGTCTTATATTTAAACAATAAATAAAAGTCTTAAAAATGAAGAACAGTTTAATCAAAAATAATTTCTCTTACTACTCAAACCGACTCGCATCGGTTATATTGATATCTTCCACGAGCTTACTTCTCATTAAGATGACCTCAAATTCGGCATCTGGATCAGTAATAAAATTGAGTAAGTCATTTAGGATGATATTTTATTATGCACTTTGGCATTCTAGAAGGTATTTTAAGTGTTTTTATCACCGCGTTATTCGTGAGTGTACTTTTTCGTCAACTAAAACTTTCTATTGTTTTAGGTTATCTCGTGGTCGGTGCACTGGTTGGTCCTCACATGTTAGGTCTCGTACCTGATTCCGACATTATTAATAAACTATCTCAATTCGGCATAGTGTTTTTGATGTTCACAGTGGGTTTAGAATTTTCTATCCCTAAATTAATCGCATTACGAAATATCGTGCTCATTGTTGGCAATTTACAAGTCTTATTATGTGTAATTATTTCAACCTTAATTGGTAAAGCGCTTGGCATGAGCCTGCATGAATCGTTTGTTGTTGGCAGTATAGTCGCCATGTCATCGACTGCTTTAGTCATTAAACAACTCAATGATCAATTTGAATTGCAAACCCAACATGGCTTAAATGCTGTCGGAATTTTATTGTTTCAAGATCTTGCCGTTATTCCTATCATTATCTGCATTAGTAGTTTAGCAAAAGGAATACATTCCGGATTTGCTATGGCATTGCTTTGGTCTTTATTAAAAGGCATTTTTGCTATTGGACTCATTTTTGTATTAGGACGTTGGCTGTTAAAACCTTTATTTCACTTTATCGCCAGAACTCGTGCCATTGAATTATTTACCTTATCTGTACTTTTAGTCACACTCGCTTCTGCCTGGATAACTGCTAGTTTAGGTTTATCATTTGGT
Organism: Gammaproteobacteria bacterium; assembly: GCA_025451335.1. Classification (GTDB taxonomy): domain Bacteria; phylum Pseudomonadota; class Gammaproteobacteria; order DSM-16500; family DSM-16500; genus JAJPGW01. Next base: position 4,065 of record JANWKO010000085.1, on the reverse strand, counting down.
CTAGGTGCTTTCTTAGGTGGAGTTATGTTAGCTGAGACCGAATTTCGCCATCAAATTGAAGTGGAAATACGTCCTTTTCGTGACATTTTATTGGCATTATTTTTTATTTCCGTGGGCATGTTAACGGATATTAAAACCTGGTATGACACTTGGATTTGGATCGCATTACTCGTTTTTGCGTTAGTTATTGGCAAAATGTTATTAATCTTTATTCTGGCACGTCTCGCAGGTAATTATTCAACAACAGCAGCGCGTACTGGTATCGTTCTAGCACAAGGTGGAGAATTTGGCTTTGCCATTTTAAGTCTCGCGGTCGGTGGAAATATGCTGAGACCTGAATATCAACAAGTCGTTCTTGCCGCTCTTCTTATAAGTATCGCAATTGCTCCCCTACTTATTCGTTATAATAAACAAATTGCTAATTATTTTATTCCCAACAAAGATCTTTCCGATACCGATAGTCAAAAAGAAATTATTCAACACGCTAAAAAAATGCATAACCATGTCGTTATTTGCGGATACGGACGTATGGGACAACATATAGCAAGATTATTAGATAAAATTAAATTTCCATACGTTGGCATAGATTTCGATGCAGAATTAGTAAAGCGTGCCAGTTTAGCCGGCGATGAAGTTATTTATGGTGATGCTGGTCACCCTGAAATTTTAGAAAAAGCGGGCGTTGATCATGCAAAAGTATTAGTCATTTGTATCAGTGATCACCGTGCTGCATTAAAAATTTTAGGCATTACACGACAACATTATCCTGATTTGCCTATATTGGTTCGCTGTCATGATAAAGCAGAATTAACGCAATTAAAAAAAATGGGGGCAACGCAAATTATCGCCGAATTATTTGAAGCCAGCCTCACCTTGTCTAATCATTTATTACAATTAATTCGCTTACCACGAGATAAAATTGCCGACATTATTCAAGATGTACGCAACACCGATTATGATTTATTACAACAAGTTTTTGTCGGTTCAGAAGATGATGAAGATACCACAAATGAACCTATCTCTTTGCATGAACAACTCAGTCCCATTTTTGTTACCGAAGGTTCTTACGCAGTAAATCGCAAATTACACGATTTAAATTTAAAAGAGATTGGCGTAGAAGTGATTTCTATTCGACGTGGTAATGAAAAACATGTTAAACCGCATGGTAATATTAAAATTCATGCAAATGATATAGTTGTTCTCTTTGGTACGTTGGAGCATTTGGAGGATGCGGAAAATCGATTATTAGAGGGTACTTAAAAAAAGCGCATCTCTCCTTATACATGAACCGCTAGTAGAGGCCCGGGGTTTGGATCAAAAGGTTGTCCAAACGCATGATTTCTAGCATAATCCTGTAGAACTTCTTTGGAGATCAACCTGACATCAGCTGCACCACATCTTTTAAGAGTTAGTAATTGTTGCAGCCCTTCCTGGCTCACTAACATTCTTGCCTGACTTGGTAGATTTACACAGAAAATAGGATCTCCTTTGATTTCTTGCTTAGTCACTGCACAATATAGAGATTTACCTTCGCTGAGATTAGCATGAATCGTATTATCATACAGGTTAAAACCCTTGGGCAATTGTTCTTTAGTTAAAATAGGGGAAGGGCCTACTTTAGGATCATACTTCTCTTTGAATCCATAATTTTGAACGTATTTATCTATATCGTTCATCTTGACTTTAACTAACACACCTGGTTGATCTACATCAACTACATTTCGGGATTCAGGGTGCTCGAATACTCTTTTGCCACCACGATCTTTTATCATGGCATCCACTGTGACTATGTTATAAATTCGATATCCATCTCCATCTTTCATACAGTATACTTCAGCTGCATAAGGATTCATATTAACAATTGTAGCAGCCTCACCTCTACTACTTGGATTTTTTATTTCATTATATGCAATTTCATTAACTAACCTAAAACCATCTGGCAATCTCAATCCTAATGGAGGTGAAACAAGAGGCTGTGCAGCTTTTTTCTCTTCAACAGCTGGCAATGCCTCACCTCTTGCTACAGCTGGCAATGTTTCCCTTAAACTATTAAGAAATTTGCTTGCTTTATCAAGAGAAATTCTAAAAGCACATTTAATAAATTCTTCAGATACAGATTTATTTTTCGACAAAAAATCTATGAATTCTACATTTATTAGGGCTTTCATAAGTGCTTCTTTTATTTCAGGTGACTGGGGGTTAGATGCGGTAAAAACATTTTTATCAAGAACACCTCTTTTAATGAATTCTAAAATACCTTCTCTAAAATCTTTACTTGCTGCAACCGGACTAATTTGTTTTAGATTTTCAAAAACAACAAAAGCATTCACTCCAGGCTCAGGAACTTCCGCGTGTTTTTGCTCTATGTGCGGGGCTGGACCTTTAAGACTCATGATTAATAATCTCAATTTATCTCTAGCTTCAGCTTCATTAGACGTTATTTGGGACGTAGAAAGAGGACTTTCCTTTACAGCGGCTTGCAAGAATTGTTCTGCGAATTCTTTATTTTTAAAAAGTAATTGTCTAAATTCTTGATTGCTTTCTATTTTGGCACGAAGCAATTCTACCCTACCAGGAAAGCCTGAGACAGAATGAAACCAAAAATTCTTAAGATGCGCATCTATTTTGGCACAAACATCAAAAGCAGCCGGTGTATTCATTCCAGGATAATTTTTTAATATTTGAAAAGTATGACATGAATTTAACAATCTAACTGCTACACAAATTTTATAAATTTCGGGTCCCAATAAATGATGCTCTGCATTTAATGTACGAATAATATCTTGAACGTATAATTCAATTGAATTTGTAAGTTGACTCATTGCTACAGGATTCGATTTATATTCTGGAGTATCTGTTAAGTTAGCATAGAGAGCTAAATAATAACCAATAGAAGAAGAATGCAATTTATCTTCCAAATTGACCACTCTATCTTTCGTTTCATGGCTAAGTTTCTGTAATATATATTGTACTAAAACCTCTGCTCCAGATTCATCTGGAATAATTGACATGGCTATAGAGGCTATAGCTGAACCAGGTACTCGTGCTTGGCCTGCAACAGCCGCTGCCAATCCCTGCCATTCTTGTAGTCGATTTACAATTACAGGTTGCTGTGATACCCCAGCGACTTGCGGAGATGAACCAGGCCGTTTTTTTTCATCATAGCCTATTGCTGCCCCTCCTATTGCTGCCCCTCCCCTCGCCGCCAATGCAGCATGCGGTGAGCCTGCTTGATTTCGGCGTCGTTCTTGTGCTGTTTCGAATTTAACCAATGCTTCATCATATAAAGGGAAAAATTTATCAAGACTTCCAAAGTCTTGTGCTCTTATCCATGCATTTTGTAATATTTCTTGATGTTCTGTAGAAGCTAATACCATTATATGATCTTTATATACTGAAGGCTCTGTTGAACAAGCAATAATTTCCAAAAGAGATAAACCAGTTCCTAGATAGTTTTTATTATTTATTCCTGATAATAAATCAGCAGGAGGGGTATGCCTTATATTATTTCGTATTTTACTTAGCAAAGCGGAAATACTGCGTATTCGATCGTTTTCTTCTTCTCGAGTTTGCTTTTGATCCTTTCTCTCAACAATCCCAGGTGAACCAGCTAACGCCGGGGTAGCCAAAGGAGCGGAAGGACCTTTTTGAACACCGGCTTTAGCTTTAGCTTCATCTGCGACTTCTTTTTCTTTTCTAAACTTATCTGCCATTCCTCGTAATTGACTTGGGGTTATCTCAATTAATGAACTTGTTTGTACTATGCTGCTATCAAGCATATCTGTGAAAGTAGCTTTTCCACGCTTCAATCCATTGATATCTTCTTGTTTATAAATTCGATAGCCGCCATTTGTTGGAACTAAATAATATTTGAGATTATCTTCAATTGGTGCCGGACCAGCATCATCAAGAGAATAAGTATGGGGGTGGGGGCGGCCGTCTTTGTCTTTTTTAGTTATTAATTCCCCTAGTGAGTCAGGATTTAAATCACTACTTTTGATTTGATCGATTGCCCGTGGAAGTGCGGCAACTTTTGCTTCTTGACGATCAACTTCTTGCTTTATT
>JANWKO010000084.1 GCA_025451335.1 Gammaproteobacteria bacterium | reverse complement strand
TGTCATTCATAATCATTATTTGCAGTGTTTTTGTTGGCTATTTGCGATTTATACCTATATCAGAGCTTTTAGCATGATGAGTCCGTTACAGAAATTAGATGGGTACTTTATATTAATGGATTTATTAGAATATCCACATTTAAGAGAGTCTGCCGTGATGTGGTTAGTCAGGGATTTTCCGAAAGCGATAAGAAAACCAAGTTTGTTTAGTCAAAATTGGCCGAAAGTAATTTATTGGTTAACTTGTATTGCTTTTATAATTTTAACTAGCTTAATTACCTTGTTTGTGCAATCTTTTATTTTCAAATTACTGGGTTTTAAGCCTGCCAATCATATTATTAGCTTACTTATTCCGATTATGGTTGCTGTGTTTTCGAGTTTAGGGATAGTTGCGGATATTCGGAAATCGGAAGATTAGACTGTCTGTTTACAATTCTACTATGCTGGCCACAAATTATCGATTTTCTGCACGACATTCTATAACATCTAGCTCATTTAAATCTCTGATAGATAATAATGCAATTCCTTAATGGGAAGAGTTCGACATTCGGCAGATAATTTTAATTTTTCTCCACCGGAAGTAATAATGACTAAAGGCATCTTTGGTTGAAACGTTTTTTTAAATGCAGGTGGAAAAGGAATAGGATGTGTAATACCATGAATTGCGTATTTAATTTCAAATGCATGAACATCGTCTTTGGATGTTTTTAAAATGACATCGATTTCTTCCCGTCCGTCTTTTGTTCTCCAGAAAAATAATTCCCAATCTTTTCCATAATTACGGATAAATTTCACTATTTCTGCAACGACTAGAGTTTCAAATAAACCACCTATTTGGGGGCTGCTTAACATAGGTAAGGCTTCTGACCAACCTTGTAAGCGTATGGCAAGTCCAGTATCTAAAAAATATAATTTTGGTCGTTTGATTAGACGTTGATTCAAATTGTTAAAATAAGGACGTAATTGATAAATCAAGTCAGCTCGATCTAAAATACTAATCCATTCCTTAACTGTTACTGAGCTCACTCCGCTATCTCTATGTATATCAAAATAATCCATTTCTTGTCCGGTTCTTGCGGCACATAATCGCAAAACTGTTAGGAATTCCGATGTTTTATGAATTCCTGCTGCAAGCACGATATCTTTTTCTACGTAACTGCGAATATAATCATTTAGATAAGCTGTCACAGATATATTGTTGTCATGAACATAAAGCTCTGGCCATCCACCTTTGAATAAAATATCTTTAATCGCAGTGTTAGGCAAAGCCTGAAGAATTTCATGAACTGTTAGTGTATTCAAATAATAATAGGATGCGCGTCCCGCCAAACTTTCTTTAATATTTTTATCCATTAAAATTTGATTCGATCCTGTCAAACGGAATAATGGTTTTGTAGGATTAAATTCGCCCAAAACTTTAGCCCTTTTCATTTTATCAATTATTTTTTTAAGTTCAGGAAAAAGATTGGGGACATACTGCACTTCATCAAGCAATAAAGGGGGCTCGAATTGTTGTAAGAAAAGAGCTGGATCTTGATTTGCAAGTTGGCGCATCTGGAAATCATCAAATGTGATTTCTTTATAAGCTCTGTCCAAAAAAAGAGACGCAAATAAGGTACTTTTTCCACATTGCCTAGGACCTAATAAAATTTGTATCCCAGCACTGGAATTAGTGAGCAGTTTAGTTATATCACGAATTATATACATTTGACTATTTTAAACTGCTACTTTAAAATAGTCAAATGTTATTCAAACGAGTAAATTAGAGAGGAGTTATTATGATTTGCTACCTCTCCGAATCACTCCTGGACATTAATAGGCAAATCAGGCGCTTTACTTTTACTTTCAGCAACCGGTGGTACCCTAAAAATAGGGCATCTCCTCAAAAATTTAATATTAATGATTACTATTTATTAAAGATACTTGATCTAGAATTTCATGGGTAAAATAACTAATTCTTTACCTTGTAAATGCAATTGACGTTGTAGAGTAACGGGAGTTTCATTATGCAAAAATCGAGTAATCCAATTATCATGCTCAAAAATCAATTTGCTGGAAAAGAAAATAGAATTGGGATATTTTTCACTAACTTGTTCAGCAAGCTCACTTAATTTTTCAACAGTATCTGTACCAAAAGCAACATAACTTTCTGCGGCAATTCCGTATTGTTGACAATAATCAACAAAATATTGCATCATTTCATTGACTTCATCACGCATTTTTTCAAGTGCAGCTGAACCAGAGAAGCTTTCTACATCTACAATTCCAACACTTAGAAAAATGAAATTTTTGAAATGTCTTGGAAACATTCGTAAAACACTTAACAATGTATGCATACCGATACCGGGACTTTTACCAACTAAGATTACGGCAGTAGGTTGTTGCGGATCAGGAATTAATGGATGGAGATTTTTTTCAAAAATCGGTTGTTTTAATTGGGCATCAAGTTGTGCCAGTTTTTTATTAACCGAATTGTAATGACGCTTAATCAACAAACAGATAACAATGACAAAGCAAGTAATCAGTACAGTGACCCACCCACCTGATTCAAATTTTGAAGATAGAGTGACACACAAAATACTTGAAGTTATAAGCGTGGCTATAATAGAAAAAGTCAGTCTTAACTTCCAATTAGGTGATGCAGAACTACGGTGTCGAGCCCAATAAACACATAATCCTAACAATGAAAGGGAAAAAGTGATAAAAACATTAATACTATATAAAATGACTAATAACGCTACTTTCCCATGACTCCAAAGCAACACGAGTAATGCGGAAATACCAAAGAGAATCAAACCATTTTGAATAACTAAACGTGTCGATAAATGTCGAAAACGATTTGGTACCCAACTGTCCACCGCCATATTTGCTAAGACGCTAGGTCCGGCTAAAAATCCTGTGTTTGCTGCAACAAACAATAAACAGGCTTCCAAAAATAACGTAATACCAAGCGTTAAATGGCCCAACCAAGAATCACCTAAGATGGAATGAAAAACAACCGCATTTAACGTTTGGCCTGGAACAGGTTTAGCTTCCCAGAGTAAATATAATAAAATTATTCCAGCAGCCATGAAACTTAATGAAACTGCCATATAAAACATGGTCCATTTACCAGTTGTAACACGCGGTTCGCTTAAGCGATTGACATTATTTGATACGGCTTCAAGACCGGTATAAGTACCGCCACCTAATGAATAAGCATGCAATAATAGGGCTAGCAGAGGAAGCCATCCAATCGTAGCGGCTAATTCTTTCGTTTCATCTATAGTATCAGGAATGATGCTAATCAATCCTTTACTATGTGCTGCAATACCATAAACAATTAATGAAAAATGAATAACGACGAAGCCAAGAAAAATAGGTAGTAGGAACTTGATAGATTCCTTCATTCCGCGCATATTAATAAAGATCAAAAAAATAATAGTGAATGCTTCAGCAATTAATTTGTAATGAAGAAAAGAGTGAGGCAGCATACTGAAAAGTGCATCCATTCCGCTTGCTGTCGAAACGGCAATAGTGAGTACATAATCAATTATCAATGCTGCGCCTGATACAAGACCGACATATGGTCCTAAAAGTTGGGTTGCAACTTTATACCCACCGCCCCCGCTTGGAAACAATTCAATAACTTGGTTATATCCAATGGAGATAACAAAAACAGTACTAGCTGTGGCAACTGCGATATATCCTGCCAGATGGGAATGAGCGCCTAAGGCGATGAATGTCTCTTCTGGACCATAGCAAGTGGAGGAAAGTCCATCAGCACCGAGACCAATCCAAGCAAGAAATGCAACTAAAGAAATATAGCGTAAAATGTTTGGATTGAAGGGATTAAGCGGATCTCCAATTAAAAAATGCTTCAACGATGAAGTAATTGACATAATTATGAATTTTGCATCAAACGTTGAATGCGTTTTTCTAATGGAGGATGGCTAGAAAAAAGTTCTAACCAACTAGGACGATGAGAAATTTTAAATGCTGACACGGCAGATGTTCTATTATCATCCATTTCGACAGTGCTGCGTAGACGCTGCAAAGCTTGAATCATATTTTCTCGACTAGTCAATTTCGCGCCACCTGCATCCGCTCGATATTCTCGCCAACGGGAGAAACTGGCTACTATCATACTTCCCAATAGCGTAAATAAAATATCGAAAACAAAGGTTAACAAACCATATGTCAACATAGAAATTCCGCCCCCTCGGTCTTCTTCGCCACGTGACATACCAAGCGAAATTGCATATGCGATGATGCGAGACAAGAACATAGCAAACGCATTGATAATACCTTGCAGCAATGTCATGGTGACCATATCACCATTGGCTACGTGAGAAATTTCATGACCTAAAACTGCATCAATTTCATTGCGATTCATATTCGCTAAAAGCCCAGAAGATACGGCAATAAGAGAGTTATTTTTTGAAGGACCAGTAGCAAATGCATTGACCTCGGGTGAATTATAAATACCGACTTCAGGCATGGTAGTCAAACCGGCTTTGCGTGCCAAGTTATAAACAATTTCTAACAAACTTCTTTCAGAGGGTGAAGTTGTGTTAGGGTCAATTATTACAATTCCTTGCGACATTTTCGCAATGAATTTGGATAGAAAAAGAGAAATAAAGGCGCCGGCTGTACCCCAAATGGCGCAAAAAATAGCCAGACTGGTGTAATTAATACCATTAGCTGTGAGATAACCTTTTAGACCTAATAAACTAGTAACAATAGAAATGGTGGCAATAACCATGATATTTGTAGCTAGAAAAAGTAAAACTCGTTTAAACATGACTACCTCAAATGCTAAGAATTTCTTCTATTATCCTGCAAACATTTGATCCAGCCAAGGGGAACCTGAAAATTCAGCAAAACAGGCGTAGGGAGTCTGTTGAAATTTCTACCATGCTGACCGCAAATCTTTGATTTTCTGCGATGCTGAGATGCTAAAAATCAAGGATTTGCGTCTCAGCCTAGCAAAATGTCAATAGAACGAATTCGTCGCGCACAAGAGTTGCACAGAATTTATTTAGCTTGCATACGCAAAGCACCATCTAGTCTGATGACTTCGCCATTGATCATTTCATTATCAATGATATGCATGGCTAACTTAGCATATTCTTCAGGGTGAGCTAATCGTTTTGGGAAAGGGACCATATCAGCTAAAGAGGCCCGAGCTTCAGCAGGGATTTTTTCAAACATAGGAGTATCCACTAAACCAGGTGCAATAGTAACCACTCGAAT
>JANWKO010000083.1 GCA_025451335.1 Gammaproteobacteria bacterium | reverse complement strand
TTATTGTACGCCAAGTAGGCTTAATTTTACAACTACTTGGCGTAAAAGAGGATGTTTTTTTACGCCAAGTATGCTATATTTAATGTACATTTGGCGTGAGAATTATATGATTTCCAATCAACTTACTGAAAATAATCAATATTTTATAGGAAGAAGCTTTGAATTAAAGCGAATTGAGGAAATTGCCAATTTAGGCAGTGCGGCCACTATTGTAGTTTACGGTCGGAGACGCGTGGGTAAAACAGAGCTCATTGAGCATGCTCTTCATAAACGAAATTTACTTAAATTCGAAGGTCTTGAGGGTAAAAATGACCAGGAACAACGGGAAGCTGTTTTATATCAACTAGCAAAATATATTCAGGATCCAAAAATTTCTAAGCTTTATTTCACCAAATGGGTAGAAGTTTTCGAACTCATTGCAGAATGCATTGCTGAAGGTGAATGGACATTATATTTTGAAGAATTGCAATGGCTAGCCAATTATCATGATGATTTCATCTCTGAACTTAAATATGTATGGGACAATTATTATCGGCACAATTCAAAACTATTGATGGTATTATGTGGCTCATCACCTTCATTTATGATTAATCATGTTCTAAAGTCGAGAGCACTCTATAATCGCTCCATGTATGAAATTCCGCTGACTGAATTTAATTTACAAGAATCCCAGCAATTTTTAAAAAAATCTCAAACAGAAGTGCTAGATGCCTATCTTACTGTGGGAGGAATTCCAGAATACTTAAAATATTTAAAATATGATTCCTCTATTTTTTTAAGTCTTTGTAAAAATTCGTTTAGAAGAGGCGCGCCATTTGTAGGTGAATATGAACGAATTTTTGTAAGCAGCCTGGCGAATAATCCTCATTATCACGCAATCATTCAATATTTAAGTAAAATAAAATTTGCTACTCGAAAAGAAATTACCAAACATTTAAAAATTTCATCAGGAGGCTACTTGAGTGACCTTCTGCGTGACTTAGAAATGTGTGGCTTTATTAAAATGTATACTCCATACAATCTAAATGATAATAGCATTCTGTCACGTTATTGTATCCATGATAATTTTCTCATGTTTTATTTTAAATTTATCAAACCGATTGAATCGGAAATTATGAATGGAGACTTTAATGATTCTCCCACCAAAGCTATTAACAATGAGACATATCGACAATGGCTTGGATATGCTTTCGAACGATTTTGTCGAAAAAATCATAAATTAATCGCAAAAAAATTAGGTTTCGAAGACGTTCGTTATAAAAGCGGGACATATTTTAATCGTACTTTAGAAAAACAAATGCCCGGATATCAAATAGATTTGCTTTTTGCAAGAGAAGATAAAGTATTTACAATATGCGAAATCAAATATTCTCAAGCGAAAACTAACACTCAAGTTATCGATGAGTTCGAAAAAAAATTATCTCATTTCCCGAATCCAAAAAAATATACAATACAAAAGGTATTAATTAATCTTCATGGTCCAATGGATGGATTAATGGCTAGAGGATATTTTGATAGGTTTATTAAAATAGAAGATTTTTTTGAATGACCTCGATCGCTTGCGCGATCATTGAAATTATCCTCAACTACCAATCCAGCAAGCATAACCTCGCCACCATATTTATTAGGATCAAAAAGTTTTAATCTTTCATCTAGAGTCAACTTCTTTCGCCAAACCGTCTTAACAAAATTTCTCCATCATGAATTGCTATTTCAATCTTAGTACCAATATTAAAATGAACCTTTCGAGCAATATCAGATGGAATACGTATTGCTAGACTGTTCCCCCATTTCTGAACAGTTACGGCCGTTGTTTGTTTAGCACTCATTGCATCCTCCCTGATAATCTCGGATATATTAATCTATTACGAATAGCTGAGTTTCATAATTTTTTGCTATACATTCAACTTTTATCAAGCAATGTAATGCCTCTGGCACTCGTTTTTTCTTTGCAGTATAAAAGCATCAATTTTTAATCGCAAAGCTCTAAAAATGAACAAGAACAAGTTATTAAATTTTTAGACCTTGGGCGCCTATCGATTTTTATGATATCTTCATTCCTATTTAGCTTTTGAAAAATGGGAAGTTCATGAAACAGCTTGTTTACGCTCTTGGAGCATTTTTATTTACAATAGCATTAACCACTACTGTGACGGCAGCTCCGAACGGCGCCACCATTCCGGAAACAATCATTCCTATCAAAGCACAGAGCGAAAAGAAAACAAACATTTCAAGGATATCGAGCAATAAAAACAATCTATCAAAAGAAGCTGCCGTCAAGCTAAGTGAAAACTCATCCAATATCACAGCTTTATCAGACGACGAAACCAATACAAGTAAAAAAGCTTCTATTAAATCAGCGGGTGAAAATAATTCGATCAGCAATGTTTCTATTAAATCAGCTGATAAAACTTATCCTAACAAAAAAGTCTCTATCAAGTTGGCTGATAAAAATATTACCCTGAGCAAAGCTCCAATTAAATTAGCAGATGAAACTAATACCAATAATAAAATCCCAATCAAACCCGATGCTGAAATGAAATCGGACACTGAAAAAACGCCTACCATCGGTAAAACGATTATTCATACTGACAAAGACAACGTCACCAATGAAACTATCATTCCTATTCAATCTCCTGGTGAAAAAAATACCAGCACAACAAAGTCTTCTGGTCGTTTATGGAACCTGCAAGATGCTGATATTTTGAGCGTGATTAACGAAGTCTCTCTTGAGACAGGAAAAAACTTTGCAGTCGATCCACGGGTTAATGGCAAGATTACATTAATTTCCAGCAAACCAATTAAAGCAAAAGAAGTTTATGATGTCTTTTTATCTGTTTTATCTTTGCTAGGGTATTCCGCAATTCCAAGTGGTGACGTGATTAAAATTGTCCCCAACATGGAAAGCGGCGAACAAGCCACTCGCATTGCCACCAATCGACATCCAGGCAAAGATGATGAAGTCGTTGTTCGCGTCATCCCTTTAGAAAATGTCACCGCGAATCAGCTTATTCCCGTCATCCGCCCACTGTTACCGCAATGGAGCAATATTACCGCTTATACGCCAGGCAACGTACTCATTCTCGTTGGGCGAGCAGCGAATTTAGAACGCATTCTACATATTATTAGCAATGTAGATAGAGCGGCTGAAAATAACATTGAAATCATTGCCCTCAAACATTCTTCAGCCGCACAAATGGCTAATGTATTAAATAACTTACAAAATGCGGCAAAAGCTAATGGGGATGCTGCTCAAATTTCAGTAGCTGCTGATGAACGCAGTAATAGCATTTTATTAAGTGGTAATAAAACATCACGTTTGCGCATGCGCATGTTAATTTCCCAACTGGATACACCCACAACGGGCTCAAAAGGCAATACCGACGTCGTTTATTTAAAATATTTACAAGCGAAAAATTTTGCCCCTATCTTAGGCAAGATTGCTCAAAATATTTTAGGAAAGGAATCAAGCAATAAAGATGTTTCATTTAGCAGCTCCTCTCAACAATCTTACGGCGCAGGCTCGTCGACAACTAATACAACGAAAGTCAAAGAAATAGAAAATTTAACAAATATTCAAGCAGAACCCAGCACAAACTCTTTAATTATCACCGCTCCGCCTGCAATGATGTCCGCACTCACTTCCATTATTGCTAAATTGGATATTCGGCCTGCGCAAGTTCTTGTAGAAGGTATTATTGTCGAAATTGATCAAAGTGATTTATTGAACTTAGGTATTCAATGGGGAGGTCGAGTTTCTTCAACCACCACACCACCCGGCCCAGGTTTTTCACAATTTGGCGAAGGTGTTTTGGGCATTATTCCAAGCATGCAAATTCAAGCCATTTTGAATTTCTTACAAACCGTCAATAATGCCAATATCTTATCGACACCTTCTGTGGTCGTATTAGACAACCACAAGGCTTTATTGGATATTGGTCAAGACGTACCTGTTCAAACGGGTTCTTATGCTACAACTGGCAGCACTTCAACCGTCACACCTTTCAATACGACGAGTTACAAAAAAGTTGCATTGGCTTTGGAAGTTACACCACAAATCAACTTAGGTAATTCCGTGCGACTAAGTGTCGTGCTGAAAAATGACACGTTACAAAATCCACAAAATCCTGGTTTGACTCCTTTGATTAATACCAGCCAAATCAAGAACTCTGTTATTGTAAATAGCTGCGATATCTTAGTTATTGGTGGTTTATATAGTAATAACTTAATCGACACCACCGAAAAAGTGCCAATTCTAGGTAATGTTCCTATTGTGGGTGCTTTTTTTCAACGCAAAGTACGCCAAATACAAAAAAGAAATTTAGTCGTCTTTATTAAACCGGTCATTATGCATAATGCGGATGAGTCGACTTCTTTGACGCACACTAAATATATGGCTTTCCGCGAGGCGCAAATTGAGTGGCCAGTTAATTTGTCTCAACCTGGCAAACAGAAGGAAGAAAATATCCTTCCTTTATGGAAAAACAATGTGGATTTGCCAAAACCATTTGATGCATAAAATCAAAGCCGGATTTTCAATGTTTTTCCTTGACAAGGAAAGAAATTTCATTGAAAATCCCAATTAATATGACTTATATCCCAAGATTAATAGAGAATAATATTCAGCAAGCCTTAAAACGAGGCAAAAGCATATTGCTTTTAGGCGCTCGCCAAACAGGAAAAACAACCCTCATTCAACATCAAATTCATCCTGATATTAGTTATTCTTTCGCTCGAGCCAATATTCGTCAACGTTATGAGCAAAATCCAGCTTTATTAGAAAGTGAATTAGAGGAACAAATCAAAACATATACAAAACCACCTCTCATATTTATTGATGAAGTGCAAAAAATTCCTCGCGTTATGGATATTGCTCAGCATCTAATCGATTCTAAATCAGCTCAATTTATTTTAACTGGGTCTTCTGCGCGAAAATTAATCACAGGTAAAGAAATAAATTTATTGCCAGGACGCGTGGTATCGTTAACTATGTCACCACTATTACATGATGAAATGAAGATCCTCAATCCTTCTTTACAAGATGTATTATTGTACGGAACATTACCTAGCATCATTTCTGAATCAGATAAAACCATACGCGAAACCGACTTATATTCTTATGTCACTACTTATTTAGAAGAAGAAATTCGCGCAGAGGCTCTCGTGCGTAGAATTGGTAATTTTTCCCGGTTTCTTGAGATAGCAGCAAGTGAGGCTGGCAAACAATTGAATTTTACCCGCTTATCACAAGACATTGGTATTTCTGATACCACTGTAGCCAACTATTATCAAATTTTAGAAGATTGCTTGATAACAATTAGAATTGACCCAATTACAAACGGATCAACTAAGCGACGTTTAATAAAATCGCCTAAATATTTATTTTTTGATTTAGGAATACGTCGCGCTTGCGCTAACGAAGGGGTTCAATTGCCGCAAAAAATACTAGGTGATTTATTTGAGCATTATGTCGGCAATGAGTTAGTTTTTCGAAGTCAATTAATTTCGCCGCATATCAAAGTAAAATATTGGCGTGATGCAGCAGGTCCAGAAATTGATTACGTCCTCGATATTGCAAATCGATATGTACCAATTGAGGTAAAATGGTCTGACCAACCAAGCTCTGCTGATGCAAGACATCTGAAAAGATTCATTGAAGAATATGACGCTCAAGAAGCCTATATCATATGTCGCACACCTCAACGTTATAAAATTGCAGATAAAATTAAAGTAATACCTTGGCAAGAAATAGGTCTCTTGTTACAAAACCTTGACGTTGAAAAAAATTAAGAAAACCCTGATTTTTATCTTTTTCTAAATGAATTACCTTCTTTCATTGCATCTAAAAAATCAGGAGATTCAGTATTAATTTTTTTAAAAGCTTCTAGTTTTTTGCTTAAATCCGCTTGTGACGTTTCTATCTGACCTTGCAAACTCTTATATTCTTCTACTTCCTTATATTTATATTTAATCAGATCCTGTAAATAAGCAGTATGTTGTTTAAACTCATTTATTCTATGAACATAATGATCTGCTAAATGCGATTTCATTGCTTCACGATGTTTGCTTATTTCCCCATCTTTCAAAATATTCCCAAATAAATTTACTAAATTAATTAGCTCGTTCGCGTCAGGGTATTTGTCCACATGCTCTCTAATGTGCGCCAAAGGGTAAAATTCATGATCGATAAGTTTCTCTTTATATTTATTAATTTTTAACCGAGCATCATCATCTAATTTTTCCCGTAGAGTGGAGAGCAAACTGCGTCCTTCACATAAACTTTCTTCTAAGTGTCGCCGCTCAGCAACGTCGCGAATAACCGGGTTCCACTCATTAGGGCCGCCCCAACAAGCAAAATTTCGTTTCGGGGTAAAGTAATGCAATTGCGCAGAATAAATACTTGGGGTTTTATGTGCTAAAGTAGCTGTACTCAGATTTGAAATGGACGATAAAGGCACTTTGTTAACTGCTTTTATTGCGCCAAATAAGTTTTTCATTCTTAATGCATTTCTTAATAACATTATAATCCTCGATGAATGCTTGAAGTATTAATGCGGATAATACAGCTCAATTAAACAAAATTAAAGAATTTACACCATTACTTTAGAAGAAGACTTGATATCAAAGATGTGTTAAAATAATGCCCTATTGGTTTTAATTTGCACAGCCTCATGACAACGACTAGAATCAACACAATTCCTTTTGCCTTCTCCAAACGCCATGGCGTGCTAGTCACAGCTGTTGAAGAAGACCAAGCAAAAGTGATTTATCACAGCAAGCCCAGCATCGCTATCTTGAATGAATTGCGTCGTCATTTAAATAAGCCCGTTAGCTTTGAAGCCGTTGATTATGAAACATTTAGCCGATTGCTAGTGCAACATTATGAAACCGATTCAAACACCGCTATGCAAATGGCAGAAGATATGGGTGAATCAATGGATCTTTTTGATCTCATTTCAGAATTGCCCAAACCGGAAGATTTACTGGAAAAACAAGATGATGCACCAATTATCCGCTTATTAAATGCTTTATTAAGCGAGGCTATCAAAGAAGGTGCATCCGATGTCCACATCGAAACCTTCGAAGATCGCATTATGATTCGATTTCGAGTCGATGGTGTGTTACGCGAAGTATTAGAACCACAGCGTGTACTCGCTCCACTGATTGTATCGCGTATTAAAGTCATGGCTAAACTCGACATTGCAGAAAAACGTTTGCCGCAAGATGGACGTATTACTTTACGCATCGGGGGGCGTGCTGTAGACGTGCGTGTTTCTACTATGCCAACTAGCCATGGCGAACGCGTGGTATTGCGTTTGTTAGATAAACAAAATGCACGTTTAGATCTGGCAAAATTAGGTATGTTACAAGACACCTTGCCGATTATGCAAAAATTAATTGCCATGCCACATGGCATTATTCTCGTTACTGGTCCCACAGGCTCTGGTAAAACAACAACTTTATATGCTGCACTAACTTCGTTAAATAATAATACGCGCAACATATTAACTGTCGAAGATCCAATTGAATTTGACTTACCTGGAATTGGCCAAACTCAAGTTAATTACAAAGTAAACATGACTTTCGCAAAAGGATTGCGCGCCATTTTGCGTCAAGATCCAGATGTCGTGATGATAGGTGAAATTCGTGATTTAGAAACCGCACAAATTGCTGTGCAAGCCAGCTTAACCGGTCACTTGGTGCTTTCTACCTTACATACGAATAGTGCCATTGGCGCAATTACACGTTTAGATGATATGGGTATTGAACCCTTCTTATTATCCTCCAGCTTAATTGGGGTATTAGCACAGCGTTTGGTGCGCTTACTCTGCAAACATTGCAAAAAAGAAATGCCCGCGACAGAAAGAGAATGCAAAATCATGGGAATTCCTTCTCCTCCAATCCCAACCATTTGTCATCCTGTGGGTTGTTCTTTATGTCGAAATACAGGCTATAGTGGTCGTAGTGGCGTATATGAATTAATTGCAATTGATGATACGTTGCGCTCCATGATTCACGATCGCAAATCGGAGCAATATATCAAACAATACGCACGTAAATTTTACCCTAGCATTCGTCAAGATGGTTATCAACGCGTATTGAAAGGCGACACTTCGTTAGAAGAAATTTTACGCGTGACCAACGAGGATTAAAGACGTGGCAGCGTTTAACTACATTGCAATCAATACGAAAGGCGAAAAAAATAAAGGTATCATTGAAGCCGACAATGCGAAACATGCACGACAATTATTACGCGCAAAAAATCTTATGCCGCTTGAAATGGTTTCCGCACAACAAAAAATTCAAAAATTGGCCTCAGGCAAAATCACCCGCAAACAATCTATGAGCAGCAAAGAACTTGCTTTAATGACTCGCCAGCTTTCGACTCTTCTCACTGCAGGCTTACCCGTCGAAGAGGTGTTGGCTGCGGTTGCGGAACAAACGGAAAAACCCCGCACAAAAGGATTAATTTTATCTGTCCGTAGCAAAGTATTAGAAGGGCATTCTCTCGCCACTGCGATGCGCGAATTTCCGCATGCATTTTCTAACTTATATTGTTCTACTGTTGCAGCCGGTGAAAAATCTGGTCATTTAGATGTGGTTTTGCAGCGCCTTGCTGATTACACCGAACAACAATTTCAAATGAAACAAAAAATTCAAAATGCGCTGATTTATCCCGCTGTGATGATTTTAGTTTCTATTGCTATTGTGGGATTTTTGCTTGAGTTTGTTGTACCCAAAATGGTAGCTGTTTATAGCAACACAGGACAAGCACTTCCTACTTTGACTCGTGTATTGATTGCAATTAGCACCGGAGTGCAAAGTTTTGGACTGTATATTTTGCTTGGCATGATTGTCACGATTTTTTTATTTCGTCATTTCCTGAAAAAAAATATTGAATTTAGAAAAAAAGTGCATCAGTTTTTATTGCGTTTACCAGTCTTAGGTAATGCTATTAAAACTGCTAATACTGCACGATTTTCAAGGACATTTGCGATTCTTTCCTCAGCTGGTGTGCCTGTTTTAGAAGCCATGTCAATTTCATCAAGTTTAATTACTAACATACCCATTCGCGAATCAGTTGAAGAAGCCGCGAATCGCGTACGCGAAGGTGCTAACATTCATTTAGCTTTAAGACAAACCACCTATTTTCCACCCATGAGCATTCATTTAATTGCGAGTGGTGAATCCAGCGGTCAGTTAGAAAATATGTTGGAACGCGCGGCAAATAATCAAGAAGGTGATATTTCTCGTTTAATTGAAACTAGCTTAGCCTTATTTGAACCTGCGATTATTTTGCTGATGGGTGCGATTGTTTTATTTATTGTGCTTGCTGTGTTGTTGCCGATTTTTCAGTTGAATCAATTTACAGGTTAAAAAACTCTTTATCATTTTTAGAAATGAAATTTTATTAACATCAAATTTCATTGTTGAAGTGTCAATTCTTACAAGCAACTTAAATCTGAAATCAATTTGTAATTGTCCATCGGTATGAAAAACAAAAACATACCGCATGGACAACCAAGGGGAGAAGCGCAACTCTCCCATTTGGAAACCCCATTGCTAATGCACCCGCGGCAAGCCGCAGGGATAAATTTAACGCAGAATCAATCTTCTTTTTTATATAACTTGATTTGCTTTCCCGTTGGAAATCACCAACTCCAAGATCAGCGATGTAAGGTCGCGTTCGTTTTTGCGACCTTCATTCTTGCTAAGCACGAAGCATTGTTAAAAATGGCAGGATCCATACTATTACTTTCATTTTGGTACAACACTTCGATAGCTTTCTGATTGAATAAGATTTGTATTTGTATTAAATTATCAATCATTTTTAATTAAGCAAGGAAGTTGCGTTATGTTTGGACATTATGCTCAAGAAGACAAAGAAAAAAAAGTAATCATCGAAGAAACAGAGAATAAAAAAGCAGAAAAGGAAACCCAATATCATCATTATTCACCCGAAGAATTCCAAGTAGAAGAAATACTGACTCCAACGTCTGCACCTGCATCATGGAATCTTGCCGGTAAAACATTAAAAAACATATTTCAAATTGGAAATCATACTATCCTTGCGACAATAGCTCCGAATGATTTTCAAGTTTTTGGGAAAACACTTTGGTCAGGAAATCCGATACCAAAACTGGATATTATTACCGATGGCAAACTAGAAAAAAGCATTTCGCTATCATCACCATGCCTCAGTATCTTGAAATGGCCTGATGAAACAGGAGATTTAGTAAAAGGAGATTTATTATTATTCTGCGAGTGCGAAAATAGTTATGCCCTAGTGGATGCTACAGCGGGCGGGGTTCTTGATGAAATTCCAAAATTTGCATTGGGCGAAATGCTTAAATCAATTCTTATTCCTAAACAAAGTTTCGAATTAAATTTTGAAAATCCAAGATTAGAAGTCCTTGGGTTTTTAAAATCCCCCAAAAATAAAAACTTAATGATGATTTCTTGCGAAGATGTACCGCTAAAAATTGGTTTTTCTACCGATGAATTGAAATTCAAATTTTTTGGCGGATGGGATAGCGTTCCTCTCAGATGCAAAAAC
>JANWKO010000082.1 GCA_025451335.1 Gammaproteobacteria bacterium | reverse complement strand
GACTGTTGACCAATACATTGGTCAACAGTCAAGACTTGACCCCTTTAAAATAGAATCCACCGTACAGCCGAGTTTACCTTCATTCAGTTGCACAAGAATTTTATCACCGGGGGTGACCTCATTGGCATGTTGTACCACATGCTGGTCAGTATCTCGAGTCACAATGGCATACCCGCGTTTTAAAGTAGACAAGGGGCTTAAGGCATCTAATTTTGCTGCTAAGTTGCCGAAAAATTGTTTTTCATTTTGTAAGGTTTGTAGCATGGAATTTTGCAAAATTTTATAAAAATGATTTAAATGATGACGTGTTTCGCGGATTTTATGGTTAGGGGTTAATCCTTTCAAAATTGCTTCCAAACGATGTAATTTGGCTTGATTTGCAGCTATTAATTTTGTTTGTAAGCGCATTAATGAAATTTCACAAAGATCTAATCGTTGAGCTTGCTCAGTAAGTTTGCGCTTGGGATGCTGTTGTTGTAAATGTTTTTGCGTCCATACTAGATTTTGTTTTAAATGTTGTAATGTTTGTTGGATCAGACGTTTAAAAAGATTTTGATCTTCTTGTAACGACTCCAAGAGTTCTTCTATAGCAGGTACAACCAATTCTGCAGCAGCAGATGGTGTAGGTGCTCGCACATCAGCCACGAAATCAGCAATCGTGAAATCAATTTCATGTCCCACGCCACTTATAATAGGGAGTTGGCTTTGAAAAATAGCACGTGCAACAATTTCTTCATTGAATGACCACAGATCTTCAAGTGAGCCACCACCCCGAGCTAAAATGATAACATCGCATTCATTGCGTCGATTAGCAGTTTGAATAGCACTAACAATATTAGGAGCTGCCGCATTACCTTGGACGAGAGTGGGGTAGAGAATGATTTCAGCAAAAGAAAAACGTCTTTTCAACACACTTAAAATATCTCGAATAGCTGCGCCAGTCGGTGAAGTGATGACACCGATTTTTTTCGGCATCGTAGGTAATGCTTTTTTATGTGCAGCATCGAACAAACCCGCTTCAGATAAGCGTTTTTTTAAAGCTTCGAATTCTTGGCGTAAACGACCTTCACCGGCTTCTTCCAAGTGCTCTACTAATAATTGAAAATCTCCACGGCCTTCGTATAAGCTCACCCGTGCTTTTAATAAAACATGCATACCATCCTTAAGCACAAATCCTAAGCGGCGATTTTGCTGTTTAAACATCGCACAACGCACTTGGGCTAAGGAATCTTTTAAAGAAAAATACCAATGTCCGGAATTCGGTGCGGCAAAATTCGAAATTTCTCCTTCTACCCACATGGCAGGGAAGCTATCTTCCAATAAAAAGCGGACTTCGCGAGCTAATTGGCTGACGGAGTAAATTTCGCTTGATTGGCTGATATCGATGGTTTGCATGGTTGAAGAATACCACAATGGAAGTTAGCCCACAAAACGAAAGAATAGCCAGCGAATGGTCATCTGGTAAATAAAACTTGGACAAAAAAGAAATCAAAGTTACAATCGGTTTTTTAAATTAGTTTTGTCGTGATAGGTATTAAGATGGCTGATTCTAGAGCAATTCCTGGTGCAACCGGTGGTCAAAGTCGTTTGGCAATGTTTATCGATCATTCAGAGACTTATGGGCCGCATGTCATACAATCTTTTTTACAAAGTTTGAATCCGATTGAAACTATCGCCGATTTAGGCGCTGGACCAGGGCGTGATTTGCATATTGCCAGAGATATTTTTCCTCAAGTTAAAACCATTGCCATAGAAAACCATCCCGAATCGATCAAAAAATTAACTGAAATTGATGAAGTCTATCCCATCAATATTGAACGTGATCGATTGCCGTTTGCAAATGAATCCATTGATGTGATTATGGCCAATCAAGTGTTAGAGCATACCAAAGAAATCTTTTGGATTTTTCATGAAGTGACCCGCAGCTTGAAAGTGGGAGGGCATTTTATTATGGGTGTGCCCAATGTGGCTTCATTTCATAATCGTCTACTTTTATTATTGGGACGCCAACCGACGCAACATAAATTGTATAGTGCACATGTCAGACCGTTTTCAAAACATGATACTATCGCATTCACGAATATTTGTTTCCCAGGTGGATATGAGTTAGTCCAATTTGCGGGAAGTCAATTTTATCCATTGCCAAAAAAGTTAGCTCGGATAGCTTCTCGATTTGCACCTTCGCTTTCTTTTTCCATATTTTTTATGTTTCGCAAACTCAAGTCATATCATAAAGAATTTATTGAACATCCTGTTAAGGCGCAATTGGAAACACCGTTTTTTTTGGGCAAAGAAATTTAGCAGAATTGTCAACAGGCCCCCGATAGATTGCAAAAATAATCAGAAGCCTGCAGGTCATTTATCTCCCTCAGGCACCACCCTTAATAGGGTATAAATTTTGCACCAACATGGTTTTCATCTCCAATAACACAAGAAGTGACGATTGACATTGCTACCTTATAATCTATTAAGCTAATCCCTTGTTCTTTTACTGTGATCTCACCTTGAGGAGAAATAATCACATCTTGGGTAAGATAGTGTGGTGGCATATGTAACGTAGACACGGGAGCGTTAAAATCAGCATATACTGGTATTTGAATATTTCCTGTTTTGGCTTGAAGGATAAATTCTTTTGCATTAATAGAATATGTATTTGGAGAATAAGGGATAGGACCACTTTGAGATATTAATTTACAATCGGTTTTGCTATCTATAATAACCTTAATTTCCCCACCTTTTAGTAAATGATTTTTTATCGATTCATAAGATTCAAGATATTTTTGTGTTGCATATGCAGAAGAAGCTATTGACAGTAACATAAAAGCATAAATAAATTTGAATTTCATCGCGAATATCCTTTTTCATTGGTTTAAACTTTAAATCAAAATGATATTACAACAAAAATTTGAGGCAGGCTATAATGATATCTAGTAAATTTAAATCAAGGATTTTTACGCGCTGTCTCGTTCGGATTGAACGCCAATGTTCAAAATGGGAATTAACGTCATCAAGGGATAATAACTTTTCGCCGTGTGGTGTAGCTAACTTAGACCCTTTGTCTTTTACATCCTCTTGATGCCTCTTCAATATTTTTATCCGACATTGTTGTATCTACATTCATGCCCTTATTTTTATCGGACATTGTTGAATCTATATCCTTGGCCTTAGCATTTTCCAGTTTAGATAAAGTAAGTTCTTTTGTCTCTTTTGATAATCCAAAGAAGCCAAGAATTTTCATTGTTGCGTTATGAGGAAGCTTTGTTTGAATTTTATTTAACGAGTTGATAGCAACGCTATCTATGGCCTGTTTTTTATCTTGAATCACGGAATTGATGATGTCGTTTTGCCAGCTTTTAATATCATCACCCAAGCCACTTTTGAAAATATTAATACGTTTTACAAAATCATCCGTTGCTAATGCTTCTATTACTTTGCGGAAAACATGATGATCATCTAAAATTGATACCAGTTCATTAGCAAGCCATGCAAGGGCATAGTTTCGATGGTTTTCTAATGTATGATGATTTAAATATTCGATCACAATTTCGATTTGTTTTTTTCTATCTAGTTCACACTCTTTTGCAAGGTTAATAAAGTGGGTAAGGTCAAAACCTTGTTCCAAGTCTTTATCACATGTTTTTGAATAATCCGTGTGAATAAATCGTTGACTTAATTCGATAAGAGTTTGTTGAGTATTTTTTTTGATTTCCGGATTTAACAGGTCGAATTCTTTTAATAACCAGACAAAATTTTTAAAATGGGACCATTCTTTAGGTTTGGCGAGTAAGCGAGCTGACTTCTTATGATTTAAAAGAATGTCGATATTAGAATGCAAACTTTTTTTAATCGTGTTTTTTAGATCAAATAATGCGATAATTTTCATTGAATAAATCAATTTAAATTTTATCATGTTAAAAGACGTTTCATTTTTTAAAAGATTAAGTTGTTGTCGAGCTTCTTGAAGCGCTTTTTTTTGAATGATTCTTGCTTTTTTTGCATTACCCAATTTTTTAGCTAATAAATAATATTTTGTTTCTTTTGATGATCCTGTGCAGCTTTCTGTTTGCTTGTAAATAACGCCAGGATCTATTGATTTATTGGAATTGAGTAATGTTTTAATATCGGAGACATCGGAAGAGTCAATATGGGCGTCAAAAGATTTCATGGAAAACAGATTTGTTGTTTTAATTTTTTTAGGATTGATTTTTTCGGCGTCGGGTGAATTAAAAAATATTTTCCAAAATATTTTTTTATCATAGAGATTATCATTGAATTCCTTCGGCAACTGATTTAAATACTTAATAAGATACTTATACTGAATTTCTTTAATACTAGCATCGATTTTTTCTTTAAAATGAGGGCCGTAAAATGTTTCGTCATAATTGTCATCCGCTGGTCTGTTTTTTTCATTTTTAGCTAGATGATTTTTTATATTTCCATACATGGCCATTGTTTTTAAATCATCAATAGATAAATCAAAAACGGTGGTAAAATCTTTTTTTAATTCTTTTTTAAGGTAATCAGCGCACATTATTTTCCACATATACAAAACATTTTCTGGTTTGTATTCTTTGCGTTTGATGAAATTGCGTAAACCAGAATATTCGAAAATAGGTAATCTTTCTTTTTTTAAACGAACGCCATCAAAACGCGCACGTTCATTTTGTAAATAAATGGCTTGTAAAATGGGTGAATATCGATGAATGGGGCTATCAGAGCCGGTAGCTGTTAATACGGTATTCCCAAAAACAGGATCTTGGGTGAAATAAATCGCATCAAAATCATGAATATGATAAATACATTCACTATGTGTCGCGAAGCATTCATTATTAAAACGTCTAGAGGAGCCGCCTTGTAGTTGCTTTAACCATAAATCAACAAACTGTTTTCGTTTTTCTGTTAAGGATGTGGAGTCAAAACGTGTAGCGATTTTTTTATACCGACCTGTATCGACATCTTTGTATGAGAAACTGGTTATATCATTAAGATTGAATCCAAATTTTAACAACCCAGAACACGAGAAGACGGTTCCGCCAGTTCCGAGCAGGCTGGTAGACCGAGAGGGATTGCCATCTTTTTCTTTATTATTGAATTTGGATGTTCTGGTTGCAAAACCCCGTGTACGATCGACTTTGCGTAATTCAGTTTGTAAGAGAGTCTCTTCTTTTCTTTCGCCTTTTAAGTCTTTATTGCGATAGGCTGAAGGTGTAGGCACACCTCTAGCTAAAACCATCCCTGAATTGATTGCCGTTTCAACTAAATTGGGATTAGTTAAATCAATCTTGAATTCCTTAATATTAGCCAAATCGTTTGTTAAAAATTCTTGGATAGTTTTCGCTGTTTTGTTTTGTAATGGGATGGATAGATTTTTTAATAATTCATTTTGTAATTCAGAATCATTTAGCAAAGCGCCATTTGCATACATTTGCGGAAGAATTTGAAAATGTTTTTGCTGAATTGTTTTAAGATTTTTTGAATACGCATTTTTATTTTCATACAATTTTTTCTTTGCTATTTTATTGTGTCCGCGCGTGTCACCTTGAATGTCGATAATGCATCTGGCTTCAGTGATAAGGCGTGCAATTTCGTATAGCGCTGTGATGTTATTTTCTTTTTCCACAAATTGTTTGTAAATATCAAGATAAGGTGCTTCAAAATGATCACGTGCGCGTATGATATCAAGGCAATCCGCGTCGTGAATTAATTTTTGCAAAATGTTTTTTTTGCGAGGCGCGCTGGCAATCCAATCGAGACTGCCATCTTTATTTTCAACTAACGATTTATAATCTTTTGTCGCATCTTTATTAGTAATGGCTTCGGCAAATTCCTTTGCTTTTTGTTTATTGACATTCAGAACTTCTGTTAAATAGTAATATAATAATAAACCGCTTTCGTGATCCCATTTATCTTCATTATCATCTTCGCGAGCAGAATCATGAAAAAGAGCTGCTATTTGAATGAGCTTAAGCGTTTCATCAGTTAATAATTTTGCCTCTTCATCACCATATCTGCGATATAAATTTGCCAGAACTGGAATATACATGGCAACGCGGCCAGTATGTTGAATGCCATGATAAAAACGAGCAATTCCTTTATGTTCTGTTTCAGGAGCTTGTTGTTTGTGTGGTAAGGAATAAATATGCTCAAAAGCAAAAGCAGCGTGTTTTGTAATGTTGTCTTTTAAATGGACCGCATATTTTTTAAACGCGTTTGGGTTTATTTTTTTATCAGATAAAAGTTGCTGCATTGTAAAATGCATTTTTAAATCACCCCGTTTTATATTTTATTGGGGGGATTGTAGCAAGAAACAGATGGTTAGCAATAAAAGAAAAAGCGTTAGTAAATGTACATCATCGGACGCTTTGGAAAGGATCAGTCGAATGTTTCACTGAGTTGTCCAGTGAAACATTCGACTAGGCTATATGACGTGATATTAGCGTGGGTAAGAAGATTTCCACCATCGTACGGGTCTGGATTGTGAGTCAGATTCTGAATCGAAAGATGAACGTGAGTGCGAAATATCCGAATCAGATTCAGATGATGAAGGTGAGTCAATATCATGCCAAAGTACACGGATTCTTGTCCTGCCTCCACTAAAATGCCAATGTTCGTTTTTTGCTGCTTCAGTTTCTGAATCACTGGAGCCGCGACTATTTTGAGAAGAGGAGTCAGAAATCTTGCTCGCTGAATCACTGGAGCCACGACTACTTTGTAAAGAATCTGGTGACAAAGGCGAGCTGTTTTTGCTTTCTCTTCGGCTGCGTTCTGAATCACTTGAGCTAATACTCGTTGGTGAGGGAGGTGGTGTTGTGGGTGTTGAGGGATCTAATCTATTTTCGATATCCTGTAACTGTGCAATCAATTTATTCCATTTATTCCGTATTTCATCATCACTAGATTCTGTTTTTTCCAGTAAGAATTTCCCTATTGGGCTTACATGCAATTTAAGGACATCGTTCTTCGAATCTTTGGAAATAATTGTAAAAATTGTTGGTTCTTTCCAAGTCATATAAATGCTTTCATTATTTGCATAATTTAATAATAATTCATTAATTAAAAATTGCTGTTCTTCTGTAAGCTTGCCTATGCTAAAGAAAATTTGCTTTTGGACTTCCAGCAGTTTGAAACAAAATGCTATGAATTCTTGTTCTTTAATTTTAGGGGCGGCCCCTTTCATTTCTAACTCTATTCTGCCCTTATAAGTTACTTTTAATATAATCTTATGACCCGAGGCATCGAAAAATGGAGTATTCAACCAATTAATATTGCCATGAGTAGAGCCATTAGAAGAAATGGGAGACAAGCCTAACTTTAAATCTGAATCAGCTTGCACGAGTTTTTCAAAAGCAAATTGTTGAATGGTTGGAAGCTTTAGATGAATGGGTCTAGCCTTTTGAGTTTTGGCCTGAACCTTTTTTGACAAAATTTTTCTAAACATGATGAGATCTCTGAGATATAAAAGTTTATAAATTATACATAAACAACATTAATGAATTATTAACAAACAAAATTGGTTTTTTTCGACTTGTAGCGCTTAATAATTATGATTGCACGAGAGTAACTATTTAATTTTATGTAACTTTTTTACACAAAAAATTCGATCATATAGGCTGATTTTTACGATATAACTGCTCAAATTATGAGCAGCAGAGAGATTTTTTTATGCTGTCGTTGATAAATTTCTTTATTTTTCAATGGGATTATTTTGTTGATTGCGAAATAACCACGTTTCTTTGCTAGACGCAAAAATTTAATCAAATTTTTACTGACAGGTCTGACCAAACAATGTATAATGCGTTGTTAATTTTAACCTGCGTTTTTTGGGGGGAATTAACATGAGACTTGTTCAAGATGCTTTAACATTTGATGATGTATTATTATTGCCGGCAGAATCTTCTGTACTGCCAAAAAATGTCGATTTAAAGACCCAGTTAACCCGTGACATTATTCTAAATATACCGTTGCTATCTGCAGCGATGGATACAGTCACCGAAGCTCCCTTAGCAATTGCAATTGCTCAAGAAGGTGGGTTGGGTATTATTCATAAAAATATGACCATAGAAAAACAAGCCGCTGAAGTACGCAAGGTAAAGAAATTTGAAAGCGGAGTGGTGAAAGATCCTGTGACGGTTTCTCCACAAACAACGGTT
>JANWKO010000081.1 GCA_025451335.1 Gammaproteobacteria bacterium | reverse complement strand
CTTAATAACAATAAATAATAGATCACATTATATACAAATAATATTAAGGTAATCTTACGTTCATCTCTAGAACGTGTTACGGAATTGCGCTGCACACACCGAACATCTGCAGATAAGTAATTGATTGAATAGTCATTTTTTTAAAAACTAGCACTTTGGAGTGACAAAATAGCCATCCAGCTGTGTTCCTCTAAGAGAACTTCCAAAATCATCAGTGGGGCGTTCAGCTTTAGTTACTTGTTTTTCTTTTTCAATTAAATAGGAATACATATGGACCTTCCAAACCGTTACAGTTAATTTGTGAATTCGCTGCACCTATAAGAAACAAAATCGCAATAATTTATAATTAACAAACAATAATATCCTGACACTATGACTTACCCACAGTTTCTGTGGATAACTCTGTTATTAACCTATAGAAAACCACTGTAAATTCTATTCCCTCAAGACTTCTTTTAAAAAGTTCAGCAATTGAACATAAGTAAACATGTGTTATTTTTCAATTAGTTACGAAATTAAAAAAACGAAGTTTTTTTATACCAACATATAAAATTAGTACTTATGTCTAATTTTTGAAACTGTGTACAAGTTTTATGGAAAAAGTTAAGTTTTGTTTCTATGTCAAGAAATAATTAAAAGTTTGATGAAATATCTAGTAGATCGTTTCACTGAATTTGTCCTGCTGAGCGTTAAGCTTGCAAGATATTGAAGCGTTTTGATTGAGCAAAAGCGTAGGCGTACTTTATTGTACGTCGAGCTTTTGCGATTGAAAAACGCTTCAAGATCGCCGCAAGATGGGCGTTCAGCAGGACAAATTCAGTGAAACGATCTACTAGCTAAGAGCTTGTTAAGATCAAAGTAATATCATTACCGAAAAATAACTTCATTTGTTTTAACATATGCTCGAGAGGGGCAGTTCTGGCAAAATCTGTACGCAAATCATTTGTCCACTTCCCAGTATTTAAATTCACCAAAATTGGCATCATGTTTACTTTATCCTGAGGATATAAAGCTAAAATCCAATCACCATAAATATCTGCAAATTGTTTACTAGAAACAATTAATTTCGCCATATTAGGTTTGACTGTTAAACGAGCAGTTTTTGGATCTAATTGAAAAAATTCTATTCCTTCAAATAATAACTTCCGCGTTTCAGGATGGACTGAACGAATCGCATGGGGCGAATAATCACTTTCCATAAAAAAATGGCGCTTAAAGTTTGTGTTAGCAGATTGGCCTAAAACAATCTTTTTTAATGATTGCCCTGAATTTTCTTCCATTGGATGTGGATGTGCATTTGCGAAGGCTAATATTGTCGGTTTAATATCGAGCAGGGAAACCACTCCAGCTATACTACCAATGTGATTTTTTTCTATTCCAAACGTTTTAAAAGCCAAAACAATGTGAGATTGGGTTAAACCTAATACATCCGTACCGTGTCCAGCTGATTGATTGACTGTTTCAAAATCAAAACTTTTTGGATAAAAATGCGGCACAATACCATTCTTATTTTCTTTACCAGGAATAAAAAATTCTTTCTCAGTAACTCGATCGCCAGACAACTCGATTGCTTCACCATGATCCGATAATAAAACAACTATACTATGTTCAAGTATTTTGTTTTCTGCTAATAAATTTAAAAAATCTTGAAATTGTTGATCGGCGCGATGTATAGAAGCTTTATAATTATCAATTGATTTATCATTAGCCGAATAATGACTCCAATAATAAGGATAATGTGGTAAACAAAAATGAATAGATAAAAACAAAGGTTTAGTTCGTGAGCTTGATAAAACTGGACGTAGAAAATTTAAAAAACTATCAGGATCATATGTTGTAATAACTGGACGATTTCCATAACTATAAGGAAATAAATACTTCCCCAGTTTGGTATTTACCAATAAATTGGCAAATGGAAAATCATTTAAATTTCCCAATAAAAAATCATTGAACCCTATTGGCGGGGTGATAATTTTATCAAAACCAAAACTTTCATCAATATTACTAAAACGTGTTTCATCTGTAGAAAAAATTGTTTCGTAGCCGAGTTGCCGTAGCTGATTAGGCAACGTATTGTGCCAATCAAATTTCTCCATTGTCGGCAAATTAAATCGTACACCACTTTGTTTGGGATATTGACCTGTTAAAATACTTACCCATGCAGGAAAAGTACGCGCAATAGGAGTAAAAGCATCGCTAAAAACTGTGGCTTGATTTAAAAATTCATCAAAATGAGGCGTATGTTTTTCATAACCAAAATAGCCTAAAAAATCAGGCCGCATTGAATCAATGCCAATTAAAATAATATTGGGTTTTTTGGCTGATGCCCCATCTAAAATAACGGATTTAGGCAAATTAACATAAAATAAAGTGCTGCCTAGCGTTGCGCTGGCAATAACAACAACGAATTTTGGCATCTTAATGAAAAATCCAACGAGAGCTAATATACCTCCCACGCACATGACGATCGAAAAAAGCAATAAAAAAACTTCACCAATGCGTGGGCTTAATAATACCCCTAGTAAATATGCAAATTTTGAATTGGGAAATAAATATTGATTTGCTAATAATACAGTAAAAATACCGCATAACCATAAACTAAAACCTAATTTAACTGTAGTAGACCAAGAAAATTTTAAAGGAATAGCAATCAATCGTGCCATTCCCCATATAAAAACAGTAAAAAAGAAATGCATTAATAGTTGAACAAAAATAAAAAATAAAATTCCTGGAATAATTTTGCCAGGAATTTTTAAATGATCTGCAACTAATTTATAATCACCAAGATATAATTCACTACTTTGTATAAATAAACTGATTTCTAATAATATGAAAAAAGTCGTTAAAAGCAGCAAATATCCAAATAATCCACTTTCGTTATTAATCTGATTGCTTTGCTGTTGCATAATTATCACGTATTGTGCTTTTTACAATATTTCTCCTTAATTCTTCGGGCGCAAAATCATCCACTGCAATCACTTTACTGCGTGCTTCTTCCGCTTCTAAAACAATTTTAAGCTGATCCTTTGATATCATTTTATTAGAAAACGCATCTTGGGCTTGTTCGACAATAGTTTGTCCACGAATAACCTTATCTTTTACAGCTGTTTTAATAATTTTTTCAATAGGTTCAGCAGCAATTGATTTAATAAAAGCATCTTCAATTTGACTCATAAAATTATTTTTTACATCTGTCAAAAATGCACCATTCGCTAATCGATAGCGCGAAGGTGTCGGAGACAAAAATAATTGCGCAACTTTGTGACTTAATTGATCGCTTGGCTTGGAAAAATGCTGTCCGAATGGGAAAATTAATATCCGCAAACCAAAACTTACCAATTTATTCGGAAAGTTTTTTAGAATTTCATCAAATTTACTTTGAATTTCAAAAAGACAATATTGACATGCCCAATTAACAATGGGGAGATCGTCTGTATTCTCACCTTGATCTTGATAATGCTTGAAAATGGCAGACAGCATATATAAATGACTTAAGATATCGCCCAGTCGGCCAGAAATATTTTCTTTTCGTTTCAATGAACCACCCAAAACTAACATGGAAATATCTGAAATCAGTGAAAAAGCCGCGCTGAAGCGAGTGGCTTGCTGGTAATAGCGCTTTAATTTATTGTTAGGTGCTTTGGCAATGCGTCCACTTGTTAACGACAAAATAATAGTACGAATAAAATTACTGAACGTGTAGCCCATATGACTCATCAATGCTTTATCGAAAGCATTTAATGCTTCATTGTCATTTTTCATTTGCGCGGCTTCAAATTCTGCAAACACATACGGATGACATCTCATCGCACCTTGACCAAAGATAATCAAACAGCGGGTCAAAATATTCGCCCCCTCCACAGTAATAGAAATCGGAACTGCTTCATAAAATCGCATCAAATAATTTTTCGGGCCCAAGCAAATGCCTTTGCCACCATGTAAATCCATGGCATCTGCAGCCACTTTACGTCCTAATTCTGTTACATGGTATTTAGTAATGGCTGAAGCAACTGCCGGTTTTGCACCTTGATCAATCATTGCTGCTGTAAATGTCCGCGTAGAATCCATTATATAAGTATACCCAGCAATGCGCGCTAATAAATCTTCAATACCTTCAAAGCGACCAATTGGGACATTGAATTGTCGACGTACACGAGCATAAGCACCGGCTGCATATACAATAGCTTTACCCCCTCCTATCGCGCTTGCGGGTAATGAAATAGCGCGCCCTGCTGCTAAACATTCCATAAGCATGTGCCAGCCCTGGCCTGCCATTTCTGGTCCGCCAATAATCCAATCCAAAGGAATGAAAATATTTTTTCCATGAATTGGACCATTTTGAAAAACAATATTGGCAGGATAATGTCTTCTACCAATAGAAATGCCTGGTATATCACGACGAATTAAGGCGCAAGTAATGCCGAGATCTTCTTTATTACCCAATAAATGCTCTGGATCATACATTTTGAATGCTAAACCAATAACAGTCGCAATAGGAGCTAAGGTTATGTATCGCTTATTGAAGTTTAAGTTTAAACCTAACACTTTCTTACCTTCGAATTCACCCCAACAAACCACACCTGTATCTGTCATGGCACCAGCATCTGAGCCAGCTTCCGGACCCGTTAAGGCGAAACAAGGAATTTCTTCACCGCGAGCTAATCGCGGTAAGTAATAATCTTTTTGTTCGGGTGTTCCATAATGTAAGAGCAGTTCAGCAGGTCCTAATGAGTTAGGTACAGCGATGGTGGAACCGACAGTTGCACTACGACCATTTACTTTTGTTAAAATTTGCGAATGAGCATAAGCAGAAAATTCTTTGCCACCGAATTTTTTTGGAATAATCAAAGAGAAAAAACCTTCCTTCTTGAGAAAATTCCACATCTCAGGTGGTAAATCAGCTAGCTCAAATGTGATTTCCCAGTCATCTATCATTTTACAAAGAGTTTCGACTGGACCATCTAAAAAAGCTTGTTCTTCTGCAGAAAGTGCAGGTTTAGGAAAAGATAATAATTTATCCCAATCTGGATTACCCTTAAATACTTCCCCTTCCCAACTCACTGTACCGGCAGCTAAAGCTTCACGCTCTGTACGCGACATAGAAGGCATAGATTTGCGATACATATTTAAGATAGGTTTTACAAATCTAAATCGTATAGAAGAAACATGCAAAGGAACAAAAACTACCAAAAATACTAACCAAGCAATCACCTTGCCCACCACACTAGCATGGCTAATAAGGCTAAATAAGATTAAAAATATACCTATCGCTAATGTCCATACTTTTAATGATGCACGATTAAAAGCTAGCACACTTATTACGGTTAAAATTGCTAAAAACCAAATCCATCCCATATATATTTTCCTTATCATCCCTGTTAGTCAATATAAAGAATCTTTAAATTATTCGTGTTCTTTCGCAACAGCATAAATGCCAGGAGCATTACGTAAATATTCGTTATAATCTAATCCAAAACCAAATAGATATCTATTCTCTGTGATTAAACCCGAAAAATCTGGTTCGAAATTAACCCCTTCTTCACGAGTACGCTTTTTGTTAATCATAACCCCTGTATATACCGATTTTGCTCCTTCTTGATTACAATAATCGATAATAGCAGAAAGGGTTAATCCACCATCCATAATATCATCTATAATTAGCACAGTACGATCCTTCAATGATTGACGTGGCTCAACCAACCAATGCAAATCACCTCCTCGCGTCGTACTCTGATATCGTGTTGCGTGTATATAGTCAACTTCAAGTGGAAAATTTAACCGTGTGAGTAAATGCCCCATTGGTATTAAAGCCCCTATCATCACACAAAGTATCAGTGGATTTTCATCTGATAATTTTTGCGTGATTTCTCCAGACATTCTATCCAATGCTTTTCCGATATCGTTTAGATCGTAAAGACATTCAGCTTTTGCTAATACTTCTTGAATATTGTTTATTTTGTTCATCGTTTATTCCTAAATTTTGCCTGTAATTTCTTGATCTTTTCTCTACTTACCGCATGATGTTTTGGTAAATGATCTAATATATTAATTGCACCGACACGATTATTGCAAATTAATACAAAATCACAGCCGGCTGTCAATGCTGCTTGTGCACGATTTGCATAATCGCCTGCTGTGCTTGCACCTTCCATATTAAGATCATCACTAAAAATAACGCCAGAAAATTTTAATTGTTTACGTAAAATATTTTTCAACCATTGTTCCGAAAATCCAACAGGCTGATCATCGATTTTTGGAAATATAATATGAGCAGGCATTAATGCATCGATTCCAGAATCGATTAAATTTACGAAAGGAATTAAATCTTGATCTTTTATTTCTTGCCATTCACGTTCATCAACCGGAATCGCCAAATGTGAATCTAGAGTGACAGAACCATGGCCTGGAAAATGTTTACCTGTCGCTGCCATCCCTGCTTTATGCATGCCGCGCATCAATGCCTTGCCTAATTCAATGACAATACTCGGATCTCTATGAAATGACCTATCACCAATAACCGTATTCAATTCTTTATTAAGATCCAAAACGGGGGCAAAACTTAAATCTACGCCAACATTTGATAACTCAGTGGCAAGCGTATAACCGTGTTTCTCAGCTTGAACTAATGCTTCGTCTGCATTTTGCTCATATAATTTTCCAAATTCAGATACTGGAGGTAGTCTAGTAAAATCTTGACGAAAACGTTGAACCCTTCCCCCCTCTTGATCAACAGCAATCAATAAAGGCTCGGTTCGCGATTCTCGAATCGATTGACAAAGTCTTGTTATTTGCTCACGATTTTCAAAGTTACGAGTAAATAATATGACCCCACCTACTAATGGGTGTTGCAAAAGCTCTCTTTCTTCAGCGGTAAATTCTTTGCCTATCAAATCCAAAATAACTGGGCCAGAAGCAGATACCATATTTTATCTCTTTGATTAATTTAAATTATCAGGTGTTTTGGTATAAATAGTTGTAGGAAATTGACTCACATTACTATCTTTTGATAATGCGGTTATTTTTGAGACACCTTCTTTTTCCACTTCATCAATACGAGATATGGTATGCATGGGTATATAAGTCCGTTTAACGCCTTGAAATTCATTTTTCAATCTTTCTTGATTGGGATCAACAACTAGTGACGACGTTTCACCAAAAACTAAATCTTCAAGAGCTATAAAGCCAAATAAATCACGCTGCACGACGTTGCGTGCGTAAACTTCGTACACTTTTTCCTGGCTAGAAAATGTGATTCGATAAAGTTTTTTTCGTTTCATAGGGTTATCCATTCGTTTGTGTATGGGGTCTAATCGAGTCTTTCCGAGTCTATCGTGGCAAAGGCAGATTATACACAATTTTAAGCAATTTTTTCTATCGATTCTTCCGAAAATATGCCCGCGATATATCATCCGCTCCACTCGGATGACGGAAAACTCTGCAATTCCATAAAGATCGGGGAGACCAGGCATCCGGAACATGTTTATTTGTATCGGTAGCATGCACATAGTCGATGTTCTTATCATGCACGCGACAGGTTAATCCAATTTTCGAAGCTACTTCTTCATTGCTCTCTGCGAAAAAGAAAACCGGCGGCAATTTATCCTGAAGAGCGGGATTCAACCGGATGGCATCATCAATTAACCTGCCGACAGATCTGCGATTACCTCCCGTCAATTCTTTATCCGTTGTCACGATTTCCTGACATAAATCGTTTAAGCAATGATAATCACTCAAGTTTCTCATTAATAATTTTTTGTGAAGATTGCGAATATCCGTATTGGGGTAATTTTGATGACTGACATAATACTCAGTGAGTGTCTGATAGGTTTCTTGACTGCAAGCTAACTTAGCAAGCGCATTGGCTGCATCACGCATTTCCTGAGTGACGACATTCGCCCCTTTTTTTGCAAGCTGTTTTATTTTGCTGATGTTAATGGTGAACGCATGACCTTGACCGGCCCAATTCATCCACCTGTCAGAATTCGTATCTTTTTCATCCGGAATGTTTGCAGCAAACTTTTCAAGTGATACCAGCGGATTATACTGGCAGGGTAAATATTCATCGACCACATCGCGAACATGATAATTTTTTATCGTTTCACCTGTCACGCCTCCTTCAAAGAGCCTGTAAGGTGTTCTTTTCAGGAGAGCATAATATTTAGCGCCATTGATGCGTGCAACGCCAGTCGAGTCATAACCAATATGGGCAAATAGCTGTTTGCGAAATCTAACTGTATGAGAAAAAGCATGTAATCCATCGAAAAGTTCGGTAATGAGAGTAGATTTATCCGGCATAGATTCCATTAACTTTTTTTTGCATTTATCTAGCATTTTGTCATAAAAATGGGATTCCACTTTTTCATCTTGGATAAGAGATTGATGAGTTTCTGCATCTTGTAACAGCCATGATCCTTGTTCGTGCGTGTAAGTATTTTTAGTATAGCCATCATAAGTGACTGAACAGACTTCTTCAGCAACAGAATCAAGTATCTCCCTGAACTTTAACCAAATCTCCGGCTCATCTTCCAGCCAAACTTTTGCTTCATCACCAAATGACAGGGCCAAGTTTGTTTTTATATAGGGTTTAACTGAGGATTCATCTTGATACGATGCGGCCATTCTTGCCGCAGTATATTCATAAGCTCGCGACAACAGATTATCGCCAGCAAACATTTTTGCAAAATCTGCAAAGTTAAATTCCATGGGATATTCAACAGGTTGTTTTTCCACTGTCCTTTTTATGCGAGTCAGATGGTTGCACGATATCAATGACATGTAATCTTCTAGCATTTGCAACAAGCCATCCGGATTGGAAGAGGCTTGAATCAAAATACTGGTTGCAAAACACGAGCCAACAGAATCTTGTATTATTGGGTTAAGCAATGTACTGATAACCGCAACTCTTGCATGATAAGCAGTGACGATCTGTTCTTTTGTCAATTTAAGTAATGACCGGATAATGCTCTCAGCAAGAGAACCTGGTATCGGCGCTTCCAGTTCTTGTAGCCTTTCAGCAAAAGCCGGATATTGCTTAAAAGTAAGCAAAACTCTGTCCAGATAATTTTTAAAAAGCGGTGTATGTTTTAGTTTTTCCCAGGCTGGTGTTGTTTTTATTTTTTCAATAATGTCAGTTGTTAAAAAACCGCGCTCAGAAACAAGAATATGCCCTATTCCTAAAGTAAATTTCACCCATTGTTTTGCATTCAGACCTTTCTCATCTAATGCTTTGATATCTTCAGGATCCATGAATGAGAACAGCGTTTTTTCTAACGTTTTACACTTGATTTCAGCTGTGTCAGAATGCTTTACATCGAGAAGCGGTTCTGGTGTATCGCCAGTCTGAAGTTGCTTTTTGTATTTCTCCGTTTCACCTTGCGAGCGCAATGTCATGATGTGGCTAAACTGACAGCTTGAAAGCTGGGCTACAGAATTTTTTTGTATGTAGTTATAAAATTCATTTTCTTTAGTTTCATCAACTGTCAGACAGGCTTCAATCAGAGAACCGTTTTTTTCGGATGCCAACATCAATAGTTTTAAAATGAAAGAATCATCCGGCTTTTTTTCTAATTTATCGAAAATGGTTTTTACAACTGAATAATATCCCTGTTGCGCAAGATGAAAAAAATTAACTAAATAAGACTTCATCGATTCATTGTTGCTAGCTTTTATTAACTGCAATGCAACTGAATCTTCATCGTTTAAGTTTTCCATCAGCCATGCAATACATTTCACATAGTCAGGATGTGACACCTGATATGTCTGATAAAAAGCCCGTGCTAAGTGATAAAGGGTTTGTACTTTATCTTTTCCTGTCACATCATGCGTAAAAAAAGTATCATTCTCGACGGAAGCACCCAGAAAATGACGCTGCGTGCGACAATTTTCGCCACTGAATGCAAATAATTCGAAGACATTTTTTGGATCAGAGGTTAACAACTTGTTCAACTGTGCGAGTTGTTTCGCCCGTGCCTCCGTTGCATCCGCAAACGTGCGTGAATACGCCCTAGATATCTGTTCAGAAAACGCTGGATAACTTACCAATGTTTTCAGCAAGGGATCCTTGAGAGAATCAAGATATTGTGTGTTATTTAAAAAGATAGATACCAGATCAATAGAGCGCTCTTTTTCAATTTTCAATAAAACAGCAAATCGGGATCGGAGCGCTTCATCTGCAATGATTTTTTCCACACATTCTTTATTTAGGGACATATTTGGTGTTAACGTCAAAAAGAGTGATAAATCGGTTTCTTTTAATTTTTTTAAAAGAGTAATTATCTCAAGATTTCCCAGAAATTGCGGCAATAATTCCGGATTGTCACTCACGAGCATATTGAATGCTTCCATCGTTGCTAACCGATTCTCGTCTTTTATCTTTTCCAGCTTTTCAAGATACGTTTTCATGGATTCGCTGCTGTAAGGTAACGCAGAGGCCAATGCGATGAAATGTTCGATGCATTCTGGTTGTGCGTTGGTTACTTTCAGCATTTTTCGAATCACTTGCAAATAATGCTGGGGCAGTTTTTCCAGTTTTGAACTTAATGTCATCGGACTGGATTTATCAAATTTTCCATCATGTATTTTTAAAATGGTATTCAACCAAAAATGCATTGGTAATATTAACGTAGCATTCTGTTGTGCAGCATTATTGAATAATTCACAAATTACTTTTGCCATGCGTTGTTTATCATCTTGGAAAACGCTTTCAAAATCCTCGATACTTAACTCATCGAAGCTGTATTTGTCTTGCATGAATTCGCATAGCGACGAGTATTTTTCCGGAGGTAAAGTAAAAATCTGTTCTGCAAGTTGAATATTATCACGCATCAAAGCCAATATTCTGTGAACAAATTCGCTCATTTTTTCTCGGTTCAATGTGGATGAATCTCGGACGATTGAATCGCGCATCCAAGATAATATTTTTACTAGATCGGGAATTTTATCTGCCGGAACCGCTTTATATAGAATTTGCCCCAATAACTCTTTCACATCGTCTGGAGAAATTATTTCAAAAAAATTAGTTAACAATGCAATGTTATCTGCATCTAGATAAAAATAAGGATTGAGATTGGGTTCAATGCCATGTTTTTTTAAGCGCCAATATAATTCAGGGTATTTCTCATAGACAATCGCAACATTTTCATCTAACGTCAGCGCCCCCTTGTCGTTTCGATTGAAAACACTTTCGCTGACAGGTCTTGCGGGATCTTGTTCGAGTTTTTGTAACAACCGAAAACGATTTTCAAGGTCTTCAATTGTCCATCCTCGTTCTTTACGTTCGTCACTCCAGGTAAAGTCAGAAGGTGAATTCAAGCCATCTCTGCTTAAGTTTTTTAAAGCTTTTGCTGGATTTTTGGTTTGTGCAATAATTTCAAACGCGAAATCGATTACTTTTTCGGTTTTTTCAGTACCATCGATTTTTTCAGCCTTTTCAATTTTTTTCGTATTTTCAGTGGCAAATGATTTAAACCACAATTTTAAAAGGTAATAGTAGTCGCTTTCACTGACATGATATTTTTTTGCTAATAAAATCCATTTCGGCATGATTTTAAGTGTTTTTGTCAATATTTCTTCATCCGTATATTTTTTTGATAAAGGATTTTCCTTTTCATAATTGGGATAAGCGCGTTTAATGAGCTCAATGATATTTTGTTGGAAATCATCCGACATTTGATTGCAACTATCGTGGA
This sequence comes from Gammaproteobacteria bacterium, assembly GCA_025451335.1. GTDB lineage: Bacteria > Pseudomonadota > Gammaproteobacteria > DSM-16500 > DSM-16500 > JAJPGW01. The sequence goes on along the minus strand of JANWKO010000081.1, from coordinate 670 downwards.
AACTACTATCACTGATCATCAGTTGATGAATTTTATTTTTAATTAGAAACGTAATACTAATCTTTTGTTGCGATTCAAGGAGCCATGATTTTGAACTTTCGAGTTTTTTACCCAATCTTTCTGCAAGCCCTTTGGTTTGCAAAAGCACATGCATTTTTTCAGCCAAAATTTGCCATTGCTGGCATTTTTCTTCAATAGTTTTTTCATCAAGTGAAGCTTTATATGATATTTTGCTGATATCTGCATAGAGCTTGCGATATTCTATTTCCAAAAATTCATCGCATTCTGCGTATGTTTTTTTAAATTCTTCTGCAGCAAGCGCGCCTGAAGCGCCATCCGTTGCAGTGAAAGCTTGCAATAAAGCATTAATGTGATCAAAGTATTCTGCAGCTATCATATACAACCTATCGAATTTGCGAGTTATTCAAGGTGGCAAATTCTACCAGGTGTTTAACAATAACGATAGTTATGGATAAATAACAATCAAAATGATCGCATTTTGAATTAGATCATTCAAATGATCCGAGTCAATACCCACCAATTATGCTTCTTCTTTCCATCGCGTCGCCCAAAGGATAAAATAACTCAAATTAAGTGAGATTTTCATATGACTGAAATGAATGAATTATTAACTGTTCGTGACTTTATTCGCTGGGCGGTTAGCCGTTTT
>JANWKO010000080.1 GCA_025451335.1 Gammaproteobacteria bacterium | reverse complement strand
CATCAACCGTAAAATTTGGTCCTTATGCAAAAATTGACAATTTCTGCAATTTGGAAAATGGCATTATCAGTGATCACTCATATTGGATTACATTGTCGGGCGTCATGTCACCCGATCCAAAAAGTTTTAAATGCTTTGTGACCAAATATTATAACAATATGCCATTACCTATTGCTGAACCAGCTGATGATTAATTTTTTACCAAACGCTTGACGTTAGTTTGATTACACTGGAAAAAATGCAAAATATGTCCGTGCAAGGTATACTACGCCACCTCGAGGCACAAATAAGGAGCGGTTATGGTTCTCAATAACATTTTAGAAGCAATAGGCAAAACCCCTGTCGTGCGTTTCCAACGAATTGGCAGCGATCTGTCCTGCGAAATGTATGGCAAATGCGAATTCCTAAATCCTGGTGGTTCTGTGAAAGATCGTATTGGCGTTAAAATGGTTGAAGACCTCGAAAAAGAAGGCCGTATTAAACCAGGCGATACACTCATTGAAGCAACTTCCGGAAACACAGGTATTGGTATAGCACTCGCAGGCGCAGTGAAAGGTTATAAAGTTATTATCACCATGCCAGAAAAAATGAGCCATGAAAAACAAGTCGTCCTCGAAGCATTGGGAGCTAAAATTTATCGCACCCCGACAGAAGCTGCTTGGGATTCACCTGAGAGTCACATTTCACTAGCTAAAAAATTGAACTCTGAAATTCCCCGCTCTGTCTATTTAAATCAATACAGTAATCCGGCCAATCCTCAAATTCATTATGAAGCGACAGGCCAAGAAATCTTAGATGATATGGGAGAAGATCTCGCCATGGTGGTAATGGGCGTAGGCACTGGCGGAACCATATCCGGTGTAGCTAAAAAAATTAAAGAAGTACGTCCTCATGTGAAAATTGTCGGCGTGGATCCTTTCGGTTCTTTATTAGGTGGGGGTACCGAAGTGTATCCTTATTTAGTAGAAGGCATCGGCTATGATTTTTTTCCGGAAGTACTTGATAACGGTATCATTGACGAATATGTAAAAGTGAATGATAAAGATTCTTTTTTAACAGCACGTCGTTTAATTAAAGAAGAAGGACTATTAGTAGGAGGCTCTTCGGGAACCGCTGTTTGGGCTGCATTACAAGCGGCGAAAAAACTTCAAAAAGGGCAAAAATGCTTAGTGATATTGCCTGACAGCATTAGAAATTATTTAACAAAATTTGTTGATGATAATTGGATGAGAGAAAAAGGGCTAATACAATGAAAAATTCCAAACAACACCTTGCGACTCGCGTTATTCACGCAGGTCAATCACCTGATCCCGTAACCGGTGCCGTCATGACACCAATTTATGCGACTTCAACCTATGTACAAGAAAGTCCTGGCAAACATAAAGGTTATGAATATTCACGTACCCGCAATCCCACTCGTGAAGCTTATGAAAAATGCATTGCTGATTTAGAATCCGGCACACGTGGTTTCGCTTTTGCTTCTGGTATGGCTGCGATTGGTACGATTTTAGAATTACTGAATCCAGGGGATCACATCATCACGATGGATGATGTGTACGGTGGTACTTATCGAATTTTAGAACGTGTGCGTAAACGTTCTGCTGGATTAGAAGTATCTTTTGTGGATTTATGCAATCTAGATAACTTAAAAGCTGCAATTCGTCCTAACACACGTATGTTGTGGGTAGAAACTCCAACCAATCCTATGTTGAAAATTGTTGATCTTAAGCAACTTGCTATCATTGCAAAACAACATAATCTCATTTCAGTTGCGGATAACACCTTTGCAACACCGATTTTGCAACGACCGCTTGAATTGGGTTTTGATCTTGTCATGAACTCCGCCACCAAATATATTAATGGCCATTCTGACATGGTAGGAGGAATCGTTGTCGTAGGTGACAATTCGCACCTTGCCGATCAAATGGCATTTTTACAAAATGCGGTGGGTTCCATCGCCGGTCCCTTTGATAGCTTTTTAGCGTTGCGTGGCGTAAAAACATTAGCCGTCCGTATGGATCGCCATTGTCAAAATGCATTGGAATTAGCAAAATGGTTAACAACACATCCCAAAGTAGCAAACGTAATTTATCCCGGACTTCCCAGTCATCCTCAACATGCTATTGCTAAACAACAAATGTCCCAGTTTGGTGGCATGATATCAGTTGAATTAAAATGCGATGAGCAAGAAACCGTGAAAGTATTAGAACGTTGTCAGGTTTTTTCACTGGCGGAAAGTTTAGGTGGTGTAGAAAGTCTAATTGAACATCCCGCTATCATGACGCATGCGAGCATTCCTAAAGATCAACGAGAACAATTAGGTATTAAAGACAGTTTAATTCGACTGTCTGTCGGTATCGAAGATTTTGAGGATTTGAAGCAAGACTTAACAGATGCATTAAATTAAATCTTCATTACTACCATCTAATTTTTAAAAGCCTTAGTGTTGGATTTGTCATCTTCTAAGGCTTCTTCTCTTGCAATCATAGAATAAATACCACGCGCTAAGTTCTGGTTTAAAATCACCCAAATGGCATTCGCCATTAAGAGCTCCAAAAGAATACTTATTGCAATCATAGACATATAAGGAATTAACTAATACCTGTTCGCTGTTCGCGAACAACGAACACTCATGTTATACTCTTTACATAGGCACATAGGTGTAATAGGAAGAGCTGCAATGTTAAAGCCTCAAGATTGCATCATTTTAATAAAGCTATTGGCTAATCCTGAAGTGGAATGGTCTCAACGTCAATTAGCTAAAACGCTTTGCATTAGCGTGTCTGAGATCAATGCGGGTATAAAACGCCTTGGTGATGCTGGCCTATTAAGAAAAGATAAAAACGAGCGACTTTTTCCAAACATTAATGCAGCCGAAGAATTTTTAGTTAGTGGGGTGAAATTTTTCTTTCCTGGTAAGTTAGGTGAATATACGCGGGGAATTCCTACCGGGGTTGCCGCACCTATCTTTCATGGCGTTATTGCTATAGGAAATGATCCAATCCCAGTATGGCCTGATGCGACAGGTGATAAAAAAGGGGTTGCATTGAAACCTCTACATCCATCAGTGCCTAAATCACTACATGAAAATCCAGATCCCATCTTTTATGACATACTTGCGCTAATTGATGCAATACGAACAGGACGTCCAAGAGAGCGAAATCTGGCAACCATATATTTAAAGGAAAAAATTAAACATGCAAAATAATAGATCTGAAATGTTAGCTAATCTAGAATTTATAGCTACGATGTTAGGCGAAATCCGTGATGAGGTTGTATTTTTAGGAGGCAGCACAACAGGATTATTCATAACGGATTCTGCAGCTCCAGATGTTAGACATACATTAGATGTGGATTGCATAGTAGATGTCATTTCGTTGATTCAATATCAACAGCTAGAAAAGAAATTAACTAAACAAGGGTTTAAAAAATCGCTGTCTCAGGATGTAATTTGTCGGTGGCTTTATGATGATGTAATTTTAGATGTTATGCCTACAGATGAAAAAATTCTAGGTTTTGGAAATCGTTGGTATAAGAGAGCTGTTGTCGCATCGAAAATTCATCATCTAACAGATAAAATAGGGATAAAAATAGTAACTGCCCCGTATTTTCTTGCAACTAAATTGGAAGCTTTCAAGTCCCGCGGAAGTTCCGATTATTATGGAAGTCATGATTTCGAAGACATCATGTCAATCTTAGATGGTAGAGTCGAGATAGTCGAAGAAATTCATAAAGCAGATAGTGAATTGAAAAGCTATTTAATTAATTCATTTATGGACATTAATAACAGTCCAGCCTTTAAGGGTGCTATTCCAGGACATTTTGTTCCTTATGGCAGTTATGCTGATGATCGTATTGAAATAGTGGAACAAAAGATTAGAGACATAATAAGTAAGTAAGTAATTACATGCGCTATACTTGATCTTCAATTATCTTTTCCTAGTTTACAAAATAATCATAATATAACCCTTTGCAAGGCTAATTTTCTTTCAAAAACCTTGAATGCAGCAACACTATCGTCGCCACTATCCCAAGCGGCGCAACAACGAGTGGCAATAAATTATAAAGACTCATTAACGCGCCACCTAACATTCCAGAGATTGACCACATGATGGCAACGATAAGAGAACAAACACCCATCACTTTTCCTTGTTCATGCAAAGCTACGGCATTCGAATAAAGAGCCGTCAAGCAACTAAACGCAATCACATCTCCCACGGCAGTTGGAATCGCTGCAAACCAAATTAACCACATCGCATGGTGAGAAAGATAGAAAAAGAAAAATAAAAAACTTAATATCAATCCTACTAAAACTAAATAAATCGAAAATATTAACATTTGCGAAAGTGATAAAAAGCGTCCAAGGATTTTTATTCCTAAACCAGTCGCAATAGCTAACCAAAAAGCAATCATGCCGACAAACCATCCTAAATGATGGGCATTAAAATTTAATTCCGTTTTTAAAACAGGTGGAATAAATTGATAGTACAGACTCCAACTCATTTGGCTGAGCAACAAAATAATAGAAATATTTAAAACATTACGGTTAGAAAAAACTTTTTTTAATGCTTGAAAATTAAAATGATCCCAAGGTATATGATCGAGTTTTTTAGATAGAGTTTCATTAAAGCAAAATAACGTGAGTAGAACACTCATCCCCCCAAAAAAGGCGGCGATAAAATAAGGTAACGAAAAATTCAATTTTGCGAAAAAAAATTGATTTGCAAAATATCCACCAATGATAGGGCCGATACAAGCACCTATCGAAATCGAAGCCTGTAAATAGCCCATAAATATAACTTTTTGATCGCGTTCACTGATATCACCAACCACAGCTTGCGCAATAGGATTTGTTCGAGAAAAAGCTCCCTGAATAATCCGACCTAAAAATAACAAACTCAGCATGCCATATAAAACACCAAATCCTGCCGTTAAAGCAAATAGCAATGCTCCGGTTGTTCCCACAAGAAGAATTTTTTTCCGTCCAAACTCATCAGAAAGCGAACTCAAAATCGGCGTAGCGATAATATTAATAACATGCGGGACAGCAACGCATAATCCATACCACATACTGCGAACCGTATGAGAAGTTTCCGTTGGAAATAAACTGCTTTGCAAATCGAAAAATAACAATGTGAGAATGGGAAAAGTGATATTTAGGCAAGTGTGATCAAACAACATCACCCAAAGTAACGGAAAAATGGTTTGTCGGTTGTTCTTCATAAGCATTTAGATAAATGAATCAAGTTATTTACAGCGCGTAGTCGACGGCTATGCTTCCTAAGATTGATTAGGCTTATCATGATCTATTGTTCGACCTTGTTTTTCCTTACGTTTGTAAGCCGTCATTTGTTTAGAAGGAAAAAATTTATCTTTAATCCAAGCAATAACATATAATGTTAAACCAACAATTGCGCCAAAAACTAACAGATACATCAGCAAAATAAGCCCAAAGGCGAAAGCAACAATCGCGATCCCAAATAAAATAAACGGCACTAATTTTGCAAAAAAGTTTGACATAAATTAAAAATCCTCTGGAAGGGACTTTTCATCAGGACGATCAGCGACATCACGCAGATAATATATCCGACTATATTTTATTTTTTCTTTAATCTGTGATTGAGATAATTCAGAATGTTCTTTATCAAACTGATTCATAAACTCATCAATTGGACTGACATAGTGCCTCAGCACTTTATCTTTGCTCATGATATAATACCTCTCCGTTCTATTGACAATTCCTATACGAACTCTCAATAGATCTTAATTATACTTTAAAGTTAGCTACTGATCATTATTTTAGCTAACCTGCAAAACAAATTATATCATATATGTTTACAGATACATTTAACTTTAGTAACTTGCTAGTACAAATGGGAGAATTGAAAAGGAACATGAGAGCCTGGGTAAAAAAGATAGGTATCATGCTCTGCTTATTGTTAATTGCTTCGTTAAGCTTTGATGCTTCAGCAAAAGATAAGCAAAAACATGGATATAAACCTAAAAAGACTGTCGTCAAACGTACGGTAGCTCCCTCATCGATTAAGGGCGCGGGAAGTCTAGCTGCAGCTATTTCAAGCGCGATTACTAGTGTAGATTCCAATCTCAATATCGGCGTCGTCGTTAAGTCAATGAAATATGGGGATACCCTCTATTCCAGAAATGCGCACCGTTCATTCGTCCCTGCCAGTATCATGAAAATTTTGACAGCAGAAGCTGCTCTACTTTATCTAGGCCCAAACTATAAATTCCAAACCAACTTTTATACCGATGCAGCAAAGATTGATCATGGTGTTGTTTATGGAAATCTTTACCTAGTTCATAGTGGTGACCCGACATTGACCTATAATGATTTGCTTGAACTAATGGAAACGCTTAAAAATCACAATATCAAACAAATTACAGGTAATGTTTACATAGATACAACAGCTTACGATCAAGTCAATTATGGGCCTGGTTGGATTTGGGATGATAAACGTTATTGTTATGCTGCACCGATTAGCGCCAGCATCATCAATCACAATTGCTTATCCTTTCAAATTGCACCAGCCAAAACCGTCGGTAGCCCTGCAAGCATTGTTCCTAACCCCCATCATTTTTATTTCATTAAAAATGAAGTCATCACAAAAGCTTCTCAAGCAAGATCTTGCTATATACGCTTAGGCACGAATCCCGACAGCAGTATTTCCGTCAGCGGCTGTATGCCACGCGGTCGATATGCGCAAGGCATAACAACCGTTATAAGTGATATAGTGGAATATAATAAAGCCATGCTTCGCACCTTATTTCGTCGTTCCGGCGTTATCGTAAATGGCGATATTTCTTCTGGCGAAGCCCCTTCCAAACTATCTGCTCTGGCTATTCATGAATCCAAGCCTTTGCATGAATTGATTACCGAAATGTTAAAAAAATCCGACAATATTATTGCTGGGTCGATATTCAAAAAACTGGGAGAAACGTATTCCCGGCAACCCGGTAGCTGGGAAAATGGTAGTAGGGCGGTCGCTAAGATATTGGAACAAAAAGCCAGAGTGAATATTTCTAATATGACAGTATTAGATGGATCCGGTCTGTCACGTGATAACCTTGTTACCCCTGGTCAAATGCTACAAATCTTAGACTTTGCTTATCACAATACTGCTACGAATTACGATTTTATCTCCAGTCTTCCTGTCGCAGGTGTGGATGGCACGTTAAAACACCGCCTAAGTAATATAGCTTGGAAAGTCCGAGCAAAAACAGGAACCATGAAAGGTGTGAATTCGCTAGCTGGCTATACTGTCACCCGCGAAAAAGAACCTTTGGCTTTTGTCATTATTGTTAATGGTAATCACGGCTTAGGCTGGCGCTATAAAGAGCTTGAGGATCAAATTGTTACCGCTATGGCTAAGTTTTCAAGATAACAATGATCCTTTAAAGAGCTCATCTTACAAAATAAATTCAGATTTTTTGATTATTAAACAATGAGGTGAAAAAATCTCTTGTTAAAGTTTGGTCAAAATATTGACAATCAATAGGTTATTTTTTATACTATCCTCCATATTATGTTTAAGTTGTTGAATTGTTTAATTCGGAGAATAGTATGGCGCAGCGAACAGATTTTGATATAGATGGCTCATTTGAACAAGATCAAGTCACTCATGTGGACGGCCTTTCACAGGCAATCTCAGAAACAGAACAAGATCAAAAACAATCTGAGCCAGCTCCTTTTACAAGTTTTCCTGGCGATCGTTCAGAGTTAGTCGATGACCAGGCTATTGCTGGTATGCAAACAGATAGCGCGCCTGCAGAATCTCAATCATTATCGGCAGTTGCTTCAGAAGCAGAAGCTGCTCAAGATGATGCCTCTTTTCGTTCTTCAAAACGTCAAAAAGTGGCTCCAGATCAGCACCTTCAAACACAATCAGGAATGGATCAGCCTCAAATGCAGGATTCTGATATTTCTAAAACAGTGCATGCTGAAGGATCCAGTTCAACTGCGGCATCAAATTCTCGTAAAAGGAAAAAAACTGACTCTGAAAGCACATCGAATTTGCGCTCTAAAGAAGTAAAAAAACATTATAGTCGTAAAAAACGACTGGCAGATTCTGATAAATTGGTCTTATGTCCACAGCCATGGCAACAAATCGTTTCCATACTTAGTACATTTTTAGAAACAGGTAATTTCATAACTATTGATGGGTCATCAGATCCTAAAAACATTGAAGAAGCAATGCATGATTTTTTTCGTGATGATATTCCTAGTCATCCCATAAAAAGCCAGTGTTTAACAACAACCTACAACAAAATTATTGATGCAAAAGAAGCATTGAAAAATAAAGAAAAAGATAAAGATTCAGAAGTAAAAAGCAAAACTAGGAAAAAAAATACAAATTCAAATACAATAACTAATGAACGCAGAAAATTGAAAAAACTCTTTATGGAATACTTAGTTACTCAATTAGCAGAAAAGTCAAAATCTGCCGCTGATATGCCTCAATCAGTAAAAGAACAAATAAAAGAAATGCGAGGTCTTATAGAAAATGCAGCAGATGTTAATAGAACAGCCATAATGAAAAAATATAAAATTCAGGTTTCAAGGCCAGTACTTGGTAGAGATTTAGAAAAGCCTTTAGATCTAAGAAAAGCTAAACATAATGAAAGCATGGCAAGAACTCGAGCCAGAGATAATGAAAATTTAAAATCGGTTATCGTTATCAGTCAATTAATCGATCAACAAATAAAGAATGCTTCTCACTCAAGAGACGCAGATAGAGACTCTTCCTCTCAAAGGCTTCCGATACATAATGCTCCTGTTAGTGGATCCACATCAATATTTGATTTCGCTGGAATCGGTGACAAATTGCGAGAATTGAGTGGCGCTTTTACCGCAGCAACAGGATTACAAATTGGAGAAGATGATCAAGATCCGGAAGAAAATAAGAGCAGTACTCGCGTAAAGAATGCTTCTCATTCAAGAGATTCTGATGGGGATTCTCCCATGCAAAGGCTTCCAATACCTGAAGCTCCTGTTAGTAGATCCAAAACAACGCGTGATCCGTTCGCTGAAATCGATGAGAAATTGCGAGCAATGCGCGGCAAATTTTTTGAAGCAACAGGATTACAGATTGGAGAAGATGACCAAGATCCTATAGAAACTAAGATAGAAACAAAAAAAGCTGAGGAAGTTAAGTTAGGCAATACGACGCGCGGAATTTTTCAAAAATTGACTGCAATGCCATCCTCTGTTTCAGCTACAATGGAAGTTCCTAGACGTGCTGAAACTGTTGCCGATGTGTCACCTCCTCCTACCTCTCCTTCTGATTCTGCTGCGATGGATGTTGAAGTTCCTAGACGTGAAACTGTTGCCCATGTGTCCCCTGGATCTGCTAGTTTCACAACCGCTGTTACTGCTCTGCCTGCTACATTGGTAAAATCAGCCCCAGAACATCCAACCATTCCAGCTATGCCGGAACATTTAAAGAAAACAGACCTGGAATTACGTTTTTTCGGTATGCATAATCCAGCAGATCAAATATTGTTTTTTAATCGCTTAACCAAGGAACAACAAATACAAATGGTAGAAAATGCCAAACAAGTTAATGCTTTTTTACAACAACAATTAAATACCTTCCAAAGAAAACGTTAAGAGAAACGATGGGTACAAGGATGTACCAACGCTCTAAACACACGCAGCGACAATGAGTGATAAAAACCCTAATCCACCTATCGTCCATGCTAAAACAAAATTGACCACAGGTTGAAATAATAAAATCGTCCCACTCGCTAAGAAAGCAAAACTCAAACCAAATAAAAAATATTTCTTTATCATTTTTCTTGGTAAAACTTTTTCTGCTGTTAAAGTTAAATAACGCACTTCTTCTTGTTTTTTGCGTGTTTCATTCAGCACATCATAAACTAACCCTGGAATTTCTGGGAGTTTTTCCGACCAATATGGAATATTTTCCCGAACTCGCCGGAATAATGCTCTCACACCCACTTGCTGTTTTAACCAACGTTCCAGCGTAGGCGCCGCTGTATTCCAAAGATCTAAATCTGGATAAATTTGTCTGCCAACACCTTCTATATTCACTAAGGTTTTTTGCAATAAAATTAATTGTGGTTGAATATTGATATTAAATCGTCTTGCAGTTTGAAATAATCGTAACAGCATATGACCAAATGAAATATCTTTTAACGGTCTTTCAAAAATCGGTTCGCAAACTGCGCGAATAGCGCCTTCAAATTGATCGATGCGTGTATGCGGTGGCAACCAACCTGATGCTACATGTAATTCCGCTACGCGCTGATAATCACGCTTAAAAAAGGCTAACATATTTTCCGCTAAATAACGTTTATCTTGCGCACTAAGCGAACCGACAATACCAAAATCAACCGCAATATATTTGGGTTTTTCTGTATTTCCTAAAGCGACGAAGATATTTCCGGGATGCATATCCGCATGAAAAAAACTGTCGCGAAATACTTGCGTAAAAAACAATTCGACGCCACGTTCAGCAAGTATTTTCATATTCATGCCTGCTTCTCGCAAAGCGGTGATATTATGTATTGGAATACCTTCAATGCGTTCCATCACTAAAACATTGGATCGGCTATAAGACCAAAATATTTTTGGAACATACAGTAAATCAGAATGTTTAAAATTACGACGTAATTGTGAAGCATTAGCACCTTCACGCAATAAATCTAATTCATCAAATAAGGTTTGAGTAATTTCAGCGACAATTTCCTTTGGTTTGAATCGACGCGAATCTGGCCAATATCGTTCTGCTGAATTTGCTATTATGTACAACAAATCTAAATCACGTTCAATGATTTTTTGGACATTGGGTCGTAATACTTTAACAACAACAGACGTACCATCAAACAAAGAAGCCGCATGAACTTGTGCAATAGAAGCAGAAGCCAATGCGTTTAAATCAAATTCACTAAACACATCAGAAAGCGGTGCATTCAAGGCTTTTTCTACCATCAATTTGGCTTCGCTACCTGGAAAAGGTGGCACACGATCTTGTAATTTTTCTAATTCATCTAAAATATCTTCTGGTAATAAATCACCACGTGTAGAAACAATTTGACCGGCCTTTACAAAAATTGGACCTAAATCTTGTAGCGCAAGACGAATACGCTCTCCACGAGTTAATTTATTTTTTAAAATCCAATAATAAGGATTGAAATATCCTAAAAACCGAAACGGTGTAAACCAAGGCATGGTAAGAATGATTTCATCTAAATTGTAACGCATTAAAATAAAATTAATGCGCATCAAGCGAATCAGTCGTGACAGGTATTTCAAAGTAAATCTCCCATACTTGGGCTCCATTTCAAAGCCCTTTTCTGACAGGGTCTGTTGAAATTTCTATTATTCATGATGCGAAATGTCATCAGACTCTAGTTTCATAACTTCATTTTTAAGTTGCATCACTTTTGCTTCCATTCTATCTACATCCATGCGCAATTCATCTACCTCGGTAAAAAAATCTTGTAGGGCTTCGCGAGGTGGAAACAACATAACTTCTTCATGTATATATTCATTCACATTTTGAGACAAAGTTTCGTAAACACGTTGATTAAATTTTTTTAGACCGTGAACAAATCTTCCCACTTGATGCGCAGAAACATCACCAATACAATGCGATAAATATTCCTCCCAATCGATGTCCAAATGATCAAACAAGTCAATCACGTCTTGACCTAAATCTAAATTTCCTTCGATTGACACATCGTCAGAAAAAAATTGTTTGCGATCTCCTTTTGTCAGGGACAGGTGTAATAAAGTTAGGGGTGAACCTTTAATATAAGTATCAGGTTTAGCGAAATTATCCCAATTCAATTGCACACGATCTTCATCAAAACTTAATTGAAAAATCAGACCCGGACCCAATAACTCAATTGTCACTATTTTATTTTGTAATTTATGTAATCGTTTTTTAGACTCTGGATCCAAGTCTAGATATCGATTGAGTGCGGTTTGCAATATATTTGCCAACATTTTTTTACACCCTTAATATTTAAATCCTTTATGCAATGCCACAATACCACCCGTTAAATTATAATACTCCACATCTTCAAATCCGGCTTTTAACATCATAGATTTCAATGTTTCTTGATCAGGATGCATTCGAATGGATTCCACCAAATATTGATAGCTTTCTCTATCATTACAAATCCATTCACCTAATTTTGGAATAATTTTAAATGAATATTCATCATAAATTTTATTTAACAATGGCAGTCGGGGTTTGGAAAATTCTAATACAATGGTTTTTCCACCAGGTTTCAATACGCGAAACATGGATTGTAATGCAGCTTCTTTATTAGTCACATTACGCAAACCAAACGCAATTGTAATGCAATCAAATGTATTGTCTGCAAAAGGCAAATTTTCAGCATCTGCTTGGACATATTCCACATTGCCTACTATGCCACTATCCATTAAACGCTCACGCCCACGGGCCAACATTTTTTCATTGATATCTGCCAAAACAACTCGCCCTGTTTTACCTACCTTACGAGCAAATTCTTTTGCCAAATCCCCTGTTCCACCCGCAATATCCAACACAGCCTGCCCCGTTCGCACACCACTTTGTTCAATAGTGAATCGTTTCCAAAGTCTGTGCATACCTAAAGACATCACATCATTCATAAGATCATATTTGTTCGCGACTGAATGAAACACTTCAGCGACACGATAAACTTTTTCTTGTACAGGAATTTCTTGGTAACCGAAGTGGGTTGTAGGCTTTTCTTGATTGGACATGGATTTTATTCCATAAAAATATTGATTTAGGATTATACTGCGATTAAGAAGTCAAAGCTACGTTTGAGTCAGCTAACCTTGGTCACCTTGGGTTCACAAGTCTTGAAAGGTGGCCCCTATTTTATTGCCGACACAACCGATGCATGTCAGACATGTTAACAGCTTCCGTTGATCGAAACGGATTAATATCCAAACCGCCACGTCGGGTATAACATGCCAACACGCTTAATTTCTTTGGCGAGCAATACTGCATAATATCCATAAAAATTCTTTCAACGCATTGTTCATGAAATTCATTATGATCACGAAATGAAACGATGTATTTCAGTAATCCTTCATGATTGATTTTCTTGCCTGAATATTCAATTTGCACGCTACCCCAATCAGGTTGTCCGGTTACCAAACAATTCGATTTCAATAAATCTGAAAAGACAATTTCAGAAACAGTTTCATTTTCTACTCGCAAGAATTTAGGATCGACCAAATATGTATCGCATTCAATATCCAAATTATCTAAACAAATTCCTGGTAGAGAAGAAATCGTGTTTTGTGAAAATTTTTCAATCGCAACGAGATATACTTTTACTTGTGTTCCCGCTGCTTCAGACAAGTCGCGCTGCATAGTTTCAGCAACATCTTCAATAGATGCAAATTTTGTATTATTAAAAGAATTTAAATATAATTTAAAGGATTTTGATTCGATTAAATTAATTGATTCACATGGGAAGTAAAATTTTCCTAACGCTACAATTGGTTTGCCTTTTGTATTCAACCAAGAAATTTCATAGGCATTCCAAAGATCTCCTCCTTTGAAAGGTAAGATCTTAGGCACCAAAATTTCATCTCGCTTCATTGCTCGTGGGATAGGAAATAACAAATCAGGTTTATATTGAGAAATATAACTGGATTTTTTTCCTAGCGGTGATTGAGTGACTGACATCATAAATACTCCTAAGTCTTTTTCAAAGAAATCTTTGTTTCCACATTTGCTTTTTTTGAAGTTTCATCAGCTGATTTATTAACTGGTTTTTTATTTACTTTTTTAGAAGCAGCTGGTTGCGAACTTTCGCTTGGAAAACACTCTGCTGAATCATAGTCAAAAGGTGAAAGAGATTGTGAATCTAATCCTCCCGAGGGTTTTTGACTAAAAGATGTTAAGTCAGTTTTTGTTTCGGAAACATCATAATCATGATCAAATTTGGAAAAAAGACTTTTAGATGAACTCATAAAATTACCTACGTTTTTTGGATTCTATTAAGCCAGATCTTATATTATTTCTGCCAAAATTTTGGTTTTTTCTCTTTCGTCAACCCGACGTAACATTTCACCAGCAAGTGTTAAATACGCCACGGCTCCTTGTGATTTTTCATCATATTGAATAATCGGGAGACCGTGACTAGGCGCCTCGGCCAAACGGACATTCCTTGGAATAACAGTACGGTAAACTCGATCGGGAAAATATTGCAATAAGTGCGCAGAAACATCCAAAGCCAAACGATTTCGTCCATCGTACATGGTTCGTAACAAACCTTCAATATGAAGCCCTTTGTTGATAGTTCCTTGAATTTGCTCAATTGTGCTCAGTAATCCTTTAAGACCTTCCAAAGCATAATATTCACATTGAACCGGTATCAATACTGAATTGGATGCAACTAGTGCATTAACGGTTAAAATATTTAATGAAGGTGGACAATCTATTAACACATAATCATATTGATCGATTATTTTCGCTAAAACTTCTTTTAACCGATATTCACGTTGTGTGGCTTGCATTAATTGCACTTCAGCCACAATCAATTCATTATTAGCCGGTAATAAATCATAATGACCTTGTGTTTTGCACAGTGCTTTAAAAATATCAATTTCTTTCAATAAAACTTCAGATGCCGTACCCACATAATCTTGTTTATCAATACCACTACCTACCGTTGCATTACCTTGTGGATCTAAGTCGATCAACATAACTTTCCGTTTCATAACAGCAAATGAGGCGGCCAAATTAATACTTGTGGTCGTCTTGCCCACTCCTCCTTTTTGATTCACTATCGCAATTATTTTGCCCACCTTATGACTCCTTTTTGTTTGGGGTCAAGTCTTGACTGTTGACAAATGACTTTATCAGCAATCAAGACCTTGCCCCCTCTTACTTGTCAACAGTCAAGACTTGACCCCTAACTAAGCACACTACACATCTATCAGCATCTAATCCTTTAATTCTTAATGCGTGCACTCCTAATACGATAAAATCATCTGGAATGTCTTTCAATTCAGGCTCAGGATAAACACCTTTCATTGCCAAAAATTGACCTTGAGTACAAATTAAATGTTTGGTGATAACCAGCATTTCCTTAAGCGATGCAAAGGCACGAGTTACGATAGTATCAAAACACTTCTCCGGATGATAATCCTCACATCGTGAATGTATAATTTGTACGTTTTGCAATTTCAATTCATGTACAACTTGAATTAAAAAACGCGTTTTCTTACTGTTACTATCTAATAAAACAAATTCTTTTTCAGGATTGATTATAGCTAAGGGAATTCCAGGCAATCCTGCGCCTGTACCAATATCTATGATTCGTTTACCTCGTAAATATGGATTGATGGATAAACTATCAAGAATATGTAACTGCACCATATCATCGTAGTTACGTATTGCAGTAAGATTATAAACCCGATTCCATTTTTGCAATAAATCTAAATAACTTTCAAATTTATTTTCAATTTCAGATGAAAAATTCCAACTATTTGCATTTAAGGATTCATGTAAAAAATTTGTCATGATTTTCTCTTTAAGTGCACTAATAATATTGAAATTGCGGCAGGTGTGACACCTGGAATCCGAGAAGCGATACCAATCGTTGCCGGTTTGATCATCGATAGTTTTTGACAGACTTCAGTGGATAAACCTCTCACTTTTGAATAATCAAAATGAATTGGCAATGGTGTTTCTTCATTTCGAAGTTGTCGGGCAATTTCATCTTGTTGTCGATCAATATACCCGGCATATTTCGTTTGAATTTCGACTTGTTCAGCAGCTTTGTCATCACTCACACCCGGACCAATTCCTTCTATCGCCATCAATTCACGATAAGAAATTTCTGGTCTACGCAATAAATCTTCTAGTCGATATTCGCGCGCCAAAGGTTGTTGTAAAAAAGCCGCCACGGCTTTACCCATTTCTGTATCGGGACGCACCCATGTTTTTTGAATTCGTTGTTGTTCTTCTTGGATCGATTTTTGTTTCTGTTCAAAGCGACGAAATCTATCTTCATCCACTAATCCTAATTCAAATCCCTTCGTCGTTAAACGTAGATCGGCATTATCTTCGCGTAACATTAAGCGATATTCTGCACGACTGGTAAACATACGGTAAGGTTCTTGTGTCCCTCTTGTAATTAAATCATCAATCAAAACTCCGATATAGGCTTCGTCACGACGCGGTGTCCAGGCGTCTTTTTCTTGCGTTTGCAAAGCGGCATTTAAACCTGCAATTAATCCTTGTGCTGCTGCTTCTTCATATCCTGTCGTACCATTGATTTGTCCTGCAAAAAATAGTCCTGAAATTTGTTTCGTTTCTAATGATGCTTTCAAATCTCGCGGATCAAAAAAATCATATTCGATTGCATATCCAGGACGAGTAATATGGGCATTTTCAAAACCACGCATCGTTCGAACAAATTCAATTTGTACATCAAAAGGTAAGCTCGTTGATATGCCATTCGGATAAATTTCAAAAGTCGTTAAACCTTCTGGTTCAACAAAAATTTGATGCGAATTTTTATCCGCAAATCTCACGATCTTATCTTCAATGGAAGGACAATATCTTGGACCAATTCCTTCGATGACACCGGCATACATCGGTGATTGACCAAGACCATTGCGAATAATTTCATGTGTTTTCTCATTTGTATGCGTGATATAGCATGGAATTTGTTGCGGATGTTCTTCCACAGAACCAAGAAATGAAAATACCGGCGTGGGGTTATCGCCATCTTGTTGTTCCATGACACTAAAGTCAATCGAGCGACTATCGATACGTGGTGGTGTGCCAGTTTTTAAACGTCCTACACGCAGTGATAAATCTCGCAAACAAGATGCTAAATTTTTCGCGGGAGGATCGCCTGCACGACCACCTTCATAATTATTTAAACCGATATGTATTTTTCCAGCGAGGAATGTTCCCGCAGTTAAGACCACCGTTTTAGCATGAAAAATTAACCCCATTTGAGTTTTCACACCTGTTACTTTGCCATTTGCAATTAAAATATCATCCACAGGCTGCTGAAAAAGCAGTAAATTTTTTTGCGTCTCCAGAAAATGACGTATGACTTGTTTATACAAAACTCGATCGGCTTGGGCTCTCGTCGCTCGAACAGCAGGTCCTTTGCTGGCATTTAAAATGCGAAATTGAATTCCAGCGCGATCGATTGCACGCGCCATCACGCCTCCTAACGCATCGATTTCCTTAACTAAATGTCCTTTGCCTATTCCGCCGATAGCAGGATTACAAGACATTTGTCCTAACGTTTCAATATTGTGTGTGAGTAATAAGGTCTTAGCGCCTAGGCGAGCGGAAGCTAAGGCAGCTTCTGTTCCAGCATGACCACCACCTACCACTATGACATCAAAAATTTGTTTTAGATCGAGCATAATCTTTACCAATTAAAGCCGGGGATGGTATTTTACTGAACAAATGCGTCGGGAGGAAGGGAATAATGATATTATTAATTTGATATAATAAAAAAAGGCCTATTAATGATCCTCTATTTGCAATATGTAATTATCTCGTCGGGATCCTACTGCCGAATTTAGGATTATATTTGACCAAGGAGGAGTTATGAAATGGTCTATTTTTTTCATCTTGTTGTTTTCGGCCGTAGCTTGCGCAAAAAATTTCAGTATTAAATCTTCCGCATTTTCTGATCAAAATACCATACCCATTGCTTATACTTGTAGCGGAACAGATATTTCACCTCCGCTGGCATGGTCTAATGCACCAGCAAAAACGCAATCCTACGCGTTGATTCTCTCTGATCCTGATGCACCTTCTGGAACTTGGTATCATTGGATTGTTTATAATATCCCAAGCAGCATCCAAGCACTCCAAGAAAACATGACTTTGCCACCTGGCGTTT
>JANWKO010000079.1 GCA_025451335.1 Gammaproteobacteria bacterium | reverse complement strand
TTCTGGCAGATGTGGAGCAAACTGCAAACTGCTGGTGAGGTTCTTCTCAACTGATTCTCCATTCCCCGTTGGGATTCTCCGCATAATACTCATTAAATTACAATAATTTCCTGCATAAATACGAAAACTATGCTCGCAAGGAAGCGGTTGCGAAACGCCTTTCACTTCTTCAGGATCTGACGCCAAATATTTCGCTAATTCGTCTGGGGTAGCATTTTCCGATGGTGGTTTCCAGGGATAAGCAAAGGCAGAAATCGGTTTACCACCAATAAAAGGAGCAGATTCAAGAACACAAACTTTTAATTTTTTTTCAGCCAATTCATGGGCTGCTGATAATCCGGCAGGTCCTGAGCCGATTATAATAACATCATATTCTTTGACATTTGTTAACTGAGAGTCATTTTCCATGATAAATAATCCATATTTTAATACGAAAAATTCCAGAAGATCCCTTAAATTATATATATCACATTGATACGTTAAAAAACAGCAAGGGGGTTAAACTATGTTCAGGTCAGCTTTCTCACACAAAACATAATTTCTAGTAAATTTTGTAGAAGGTTAGTCTGAAACATAGCTTCGCAAACAACTGGTATTAAAAAATCATGTTTATCTATTTTTGTTCTATCTTTGCATATAATTAGGCATAAAAATCAATCAGTTAAAGTTACATTCATGCTAAAATTTAACTATAGATTGGTTAGGAACTGACTCCTATGAATGACAAATCTCGCGGGTGCGTTATAAATGTCAAACATCTGCGAAAATCTTTCGCTATGACAGTCGCTGTCGAAGATTTTTCACTAAAAGCCAATCAGGGTGAAATTATTGGATTTTTAGGGCCCAATGGCAGTGGCAAAACCACAACCATTCGTATGCTGTGTGGATTATTGCGACCTGATAGTGGTAAAGGTACTTGCTTGGGCTATGATTTATTGAAAGAGGGAGATCAAATCAGAAGCCATGTGGGATATATGACACAACGCTTCAGCCTTTACTCATACCTTACCGTTTATGAAAATCTGGATTTTATTGCTAAAGCAATGGATGTGCAGAACAGAAAAGCGCGCGTTACTGAAATTATTGAGCAGATGGGTTTGGATAAACGAAAATTTCAATTAACGTCGGCATTATCGGGTGGATGGAAACAACGACTCTCCTTGGCAGCAGCAATTTTACACCGACCAAAATTATTATTGCTGGATGAACCCACGGCTGGAGTAGATCCTCAAGCTCGGCATGATTTCTGGGAAATTATCAATGACCTCGCCACAGATGGTCTAACCATTCTCGTTAGCACCCATTACATGGATGAAGCTGAGCGCTGTAACAGTATTATTTACCTCGCTTATGGCAAAGTCATTGCCCAAGGTTCCATTGCAGAAATCATTCAACAAGCACAGTTAAGCACCTGGCAAGTGACTGGCCAAAATTTAGATTCTCTTGCTAAACAACTTGAACAGCTAGAAGGCGTAGATCAAGTGACACGTTTAGGCTCTCGATTGCATGTTTTTGGTCAGGACAGGGTTTCACTCATCAACAGCTTGCGTCCCTATCTGCTAGACTTGGAATATTCGTGGAAAGGTATCTCGCCAACGCTTGATGATATCTTCATTGAACTGGTTGCAAAATTAAAGGATGAACGCTTTGGTTAATTTTTCATTTAAAAGAGCATTTGCCATTACTTGGAAAGAATTTATCAAAATTAAAATGGATCCCACGGCCTTGGGAATGGTAATTCTCATTCCAATTTTACAGATTATTTTATTTGGTTACTCGATAGAATTTTTTCCCAAACATCTTCCTGCAGCGATTGTCAGTTATGATGATAGTCCATTTACACGCCGATTCATTCAAGCAATTCAGTCCACGAATTATTTCAAAGTTATACAAGGAAATACTAAAGAAGAAACCGCGAAAAAATGGATGCAAACTGGCAAGATTAATTATATTCTGACGATCCCCGTCAAATTCACCCATGATTTAGTTCGCGGAAACAATCCACATATATTGTTAGAAGCTGATGCCAGTGCGCCAGGCATTATGGGAACCGTTCCGCAAGCTGTGGATGATTTGCAGCATGTGCTATTTCATCGAGAACTACAGGGTGCTTTGTCTTATTTGCCTACACCTCCCCCACCTTTTATCGCGGATGTCCATGCAGTGTATAATCCAAATTTATTAACTACATATTCTATCGTACCTGCTTTGATAGGCGTTGTTATACTCATTTCATTAAGCTACATTACTTCTCTGGCGATAATTGAAGAAAAAGAAGCAGGCAACATCGAAGTCCTATTGAATAGTCATGTGCAACCGATGGAAATAATGATAGGCAAATACTTTAGTTATATGATTATTGGTTATTTGCAATTATTCGGTACTTTGTACTTAGCCGGGGTCTTGCTATTCCATGTGCCGATTCGCGGAAGCCAAATTTTGTTTCTATTAGTTTCACTTCCTTATCTAACTGGGAATGTCCTGTTGGGTCTATCGGTTTCAGCTATTGCAAAAACTCAATTACAGGCTCAAGAATTGACAACATTTTTCTTTTTACCCTCTATATTATTGTCAGGATTTCTGTTTCCGTTTTATGGAATGCCTTATTGGGCGCAGGCAATCGGAAACTTATTGCCTTTAACACATTATATGCGGATTGCATCAGGTATTATGTTAAAAGATTACAGTTGGATTGATGTATTACCAGATTTATGGCCAATATTGGCATTTGTACTCGTTATGACACTTTTATTTATATTTAGTTTCAAAAGGACATTGGATTAATATGATGATACGCAAACATCTTGTAGCAGTTAGAATTATCATGTTGTGTATTTGCTTTTTAATAACGAGCTGTTCAGAACAAAACGATTCTTATCAAGGCTATGTCGATAGTAAGCTTCGCTTTATTTCATCCAATTTTTCCGGATTATTAGTTAAGCTTGATGTTTTAGAGGGAGATTATGTCAAAAAAGGTCAGCAATTATTTGTTTTGGAACAATACCCTGAAAAATGGCAAGTAGATGAGAGTTTAGCAAAGCTCAATAGTGCTAAATCTGATGTGACACAGTACGAAATAAAAGTAGCTGATTCTCAAAAAAAATATCAACGAAGAGTTGAATTAAGAAATAGAAAAGTTGGCTCTCAAGAAGATGTGGACCAAGCTCAAGCGGACTTAGCCCTTGCAACCGAGCAATTAAATGCCGCAAAGCAATCTTTGATTGAATATCAAGCCCAGTTAGATGAATCAAATTGGTCAGTGGGTAAAAAAACAGTAAATTCAAACCTGGATGCGATCGTCGAAGATGTCTTTTACTATCAAGACGAAATAGTTCCTGCAACACGCCCCGTTTTATCATTGCTTGCACCCGAAGATATCAAAATTATCATGTTTGTCCCAGAAACAGAGATTAGCGCACTTAAGTTAGGGCAGATGGTCTTTGTGACATGCGATGGTTGTCAGAAAGAATACCAAGCAAAAATTAGTTATATATCCCCTACTCCTGAATTTACTCCACCCACTATTTACAGTGAACAAACAAGAGGTAAGCTGACCTTTTTGGTAGAGGCCAGATCTGATTTAGAGACAAATAAACAGCTACATCCAGGGCAACCCATTACTGTACACCTTAAGCGAAAATAGTTATGAAAAGTATGCCACATCAGATACCAGCAGAAGCTGTAGAGTATATAGAAAAAACTTTTTATTTTGATTTAAATGCAGCTGATCAATGGGATAATTTGCTTAAATCAGCGAATGCTTTGGACCAATCGATTCAAGAAAGCATTGAACGTTTCGCATCGATTGGTGTACAAAATATAAGAAAATTTGTTAATTACGGTCTTGAAATTTTTGATATTTGTAAAGATGACTGGTTTCCTAGTCAAGCAGATAATCAGAGCTTTATGAAAAATTATTTCAGCATACTTTGTTATCTTGTCAATGTGAAAGAATCTTTTCGATATCAGAAAAAAGAAATTTCACAAAAAGAATTAGGTTATATTGCTCAGACAATAGCAAAACAGCAATTTTTATCAATTAATAGTTCAGAAAAATTTGTTCTTGAATTACTTCTTCTGCCTTTTGCATTTGATACTTTATCCGAATTTCAACAAATTATTTCTCAGGAATCTCCTCAGATAATCGTTGCTACCAAGCTTAGGAACATAATTAGCGTGACCCAGGGTGAATTTTTTGAATGGTTTAGACCAGATAACGAATATTTCATTCTAATGACTTCAATAATCACTATCTTCTATTTTTTGAAAAACTCATTTTTTTATACTGGGACGATGAAAGTATATGGCTATTATCAGCGATTATTAGACAATTTATCGGGTGTGGTGCTCTATTCAATTCCTTACAAGAACAGAATGCTATTGCTTCGAGGATCTTCTGCATTGATTGCAGGAGTAGCGAATATTGATTCGATACAGATACTGAAAGATAGAAATATCCTTATTGAATTTAGAAATGGATCATTTTTAGATGAAAATGCTAATTCTAGAGCCGCATTAAATGCAGCTTTAGTAATTCATGAATACTTTGCCGAATTTTTAGTTAAACCAGAAGCTAAGTTCAAATTACTACTTGAAACGACAGACGCTAATCCTCAATTCACTGAATATGTATTTGAACAGCTTTGTTTTCTGGATCCAGAATATAAAAATCGAGTTAAGTTAATTCCCAGTATAAAATTAGTTCCCTTTTTTGAAAGGAAACGATATTTGGAAGCATTAGATATTCCTCTTTCTCCTGAATTCCGCAATAGCGTCATTCAAATGATCCGTGCTGCAGAAAATAAACCTAAATTTAAATTAACTGATCGTGCATTTGAAAATGTGAAATTAGTTACCTTAAAAGAAAATGAAACATTAGTTATAGAGGGTGATCTTGCTTTTTTTATCTATATTCCACTGGAAGAAGGACTTGAAGGATCAACTATGACTGGACAGCAATTTTTCCCTAAACCATGGATTCCTCTGGGACATATCGGAGTAATTCAGCGAACTCCAAGGTCAGCAACTATTGTTGCGAAAAAATCCATTGAGCTTTTAATGATTCCCGGTGCGACCTATTTAACCTATTGGTATATAGATTATAATGAAAAAGAATTCAAAGAAATTATAAATATGGGAAATGCTGGATTCCGGCTTTGACTAGCTGCTGTTGCAAAATAAAAAGCAGATTTATGGTCTTCGAGCGGGGATGTTTTTGCGGTTGGCGTCATCCTGACGAGGTCTGTTTTGCCAATGATACCTCTTTTTCCAGAATTTCTGAGCCCAAGCTCATTTTAATGGAATCAAGAAATTGTAATAATTCAAAACTCACAGGTTGTATGGATGCGCCTGTTTCTAGCGCTTCTTCGATACCATCTTTGATAACTTGAATAGTTCCATTCTTCATTTTGTCTTTAAGTAAATGTAAGACAAGTGAATCAATCATAATTTGTTTTAGCTCAGATTGCTTATCTTCATTTTTGTTTAATAAGGTACTCTGGATTTGGGATTTTTTCTTTTGTAATGCTTTTATTTTTTTGTCTACTAAACGCCGTACGGAAGACTCAGTTTGTTTTTTAATATCAATTTTGGCTGGTTGAAAAAACGCGCCACTCATAGGTTGGCGAGCATAATCTTGAATTAAAAAATCGAGATCTGTAGAAAGCTTATCACTGCCGGGTGTTTCTTGCAAAATACGCACGAAAGGGGTTATGTGCGTCTGCGGATATTGTTGGAGAAGTTTTTTTACTTTCGATTTTGGTAATTTGAGTAGCTCATATTCATTATTCTTTTTTAGAGCGAATAATTCTCCTCGTTCTGTGATGGTGAACTCTTCAAGGTTTGGGATAGCAATAATCCATCTTTCATGATAGTCGAAATCATGAATTTCTATTGTGTCTCTCATTGCTAGCTGTTCTTTTTTATATTGTATATGTATGATGATTCTATCATCTAGCCATTGCAGACCAAACATGTCTTTTCTCCAATATGGATCATATCCGCCGTATTTATACTTAAATGCAAGTTTTTGTTTACCTGTTGGATTGGTTGGATCAAGAAGATAAACAGACGTGAGCCAGTCATGTATTTTTGTCCTCAGCCAATATTTACCATTGGGAGAGGGATAGATTGTGAAACTATTATTAGAAGCTGAAATTTGCCGTTTTTCTAATTGAACTAGAAGGCTAATATCTTCGTTTTGATCGATATCTAGATTGTAAATTGAAAGCCATCCATTGAAGTGATGATACAAAGCAAGCTGACGAGAATGAGTAAAAACCATATTAAAGTTATCATAGTTACAATAGGTTCCTGTATCTTCAGAAACAGGTTGATAATAAGACTTATCTTTGAGGGTATCTATTATTAGTACTCCAGTAAATACGACATGCTCGCTGCCATAGCTTTCTTGATATACCCGAGTGTGATAAGTTTTTATAGCTAGATATCGACCGTCTGGAGAAGAAGCAAATGGGTTATTAAAATTAATTTTCTCCTTTTCGCCCGTGAACTCACGTGATTTACCTAAGGGTGCTATCTTTGAATCGGATACTTTCCAAACCTGCAGCCTAAATCCATCTTTACAATCTAAGAAGCTTGCAAAACCTAATCCAGGTAAACGTACTAGCTTTCTTATATTTCGACATTCTAAGACTTGGGTTGTTTTAGTATCTATATTTTGAATAGAAATAGTGTTCTTGCAAGGAGTGCAAAGTAGGCGATTGACAAGAATAGATGCGTGTTCATCATAGGGTTTTAGCGTTAAGCTGGTAGCTTTTTCTTCTCGACTGGTTGTCATAGAAAATTCTCGAGGGGTTGTTTAAAATTGATGTTCATGATTTAAGTGTAGAAAACAATTTCCAGATAGGAATGATATCTTCAGGGCGAACTTAGCTATTAATAGGCATACTTTTCCTTATTTTTAACAGTAACAAAAACGTTCGTTTATGTTACCAGAGATGCAAGTTCAAATCAGTACGAAAAAAAACAAATTATGGTAATTAAAATGGTTAAAAATTCAAAGTCATGCAACTTGATTATACATGATGAGTTTTGTTACTTATTATTACTTTATTAAGTGGCGGCAAAACCCAGCTTTCGTACCTTTCCTCCAATTAAATAATTATTTGAAAGATGGTTGTGTCGAAATAGACAATAATTTTGTTGAAAATGCCATTCCTCCTTTCTATTTGAAATATTATGGTTTTAAAATGATGATGGCAATTTTTATTATTTATTATGTAGCAATGGTTACAGCTGCGCTAATAATAGAATTTTTATTTCAACTTTTTCATCCATTCCTCAACATTCAAATGCAAAAATAATCCAAACATCTATTCATTTTAATTACACTACTGTTTTGAATATTGTATTCGGATTAATTGCAGTTACTCTACTACTTCGTTTTTTTAAAACAGGAGGTTTACATATGCTTAGTATGATGGATGAACCTAAAAAGCACCACTGACTTATAGCCCTCAAACACACCTCATTATTTTAAAATAACCATGTGATCCCAAATGTTAACGTATTTTGAACTGCTGATTCACCTGCATTACTTTGAATATTTTTAAATACACCATAATCTTGCTCATGTTCATATTCAGCAAAAAAATTTAATCCCGGCATCAGTCGATAATACGGTCGCATAATATAACGCATTTGATTTAAGCCACTACCAACCGCGTCTTGTGTCACTGTCTTCGATGCTAAAATGCTACGGATACCTGCTCTAATGAAAAAATTATTGGTGATTTGTGTGTCACGTGATAGTTCAATATCTAATTTAGCACTCCCACTGTGATAATAGCCTCTGACATCCGTATCAATGAAATAAGGCATTAGACCTTCAATGCCAATACCAGGTTGCCAATACGGTGTCATTGCGGGGCGATAAAAATAACTCGCACCACCTTTGACTGCCCAAAATTGATCGAGCAAATGCCAATAAAAAATATCGATGTCAGCATTTTCCACTGTCCCTTTATAGACTTCGGCATCATTGATAAATAATTCCAATTTGTTGTAATCAGGTCCATACATGCCTTTATAGGTAAGACGTTCAGCGTTATGAAAAGGATCAGCACCCACATCTAAAAAGGTTGATAACCAAAAACCGGGGGGATGAGCCATGTGATGTTTAATGAGTGACATATCAATCGGTCGAGCTTCATCGACTCGAATAATAGGTCGATTAAAATAAGCTGTATTCTTAATGACGTCTTGAGGTTTAGCTTCACCCTTTGTAATTTCTATCAAAGTTGAATATTGAAATACACGAGACATGCCTGCCACCATGTGATATAGCAAATGACAATGAAAAAACCATTGACCACTGGCATCGGCATCTATATCCACAGTAACAGTGGCACCTGGAGGAACATCCATGGAATGCAGCAAAGGATCATAAGTGCCATGTCCATTACGTAACATAAACCAATGCCCATGAATGTGCATAGGATGATGCATCATCGAATTATTAATAAAAATAATACGATACCGTTTGCCAGGCTCTAGCAAAATAGGATGTGAATTGTATTCAGGAACACCATTAATAAACCAAATGAAACGATCCATATAGCCAAATAATTCCATTTTAATCACACCATAAACTGGCTTATTTGGATCATTCGTTTTAATATTTGCGATTAAATTTTGATACTTAGTTCCGACGGTTAATGATTCAATAGGTTCCTTTGTGTGACTCATCGCCATCATGTTATGATGCATAGTCATCCTGGCTTCCATTTTTTTGGCCCCATGATAAGCAGTAGGATAAAATATCGTGTCACCTATAATTGATGGTTCAATCGGCATAGTCATATGCATACCATGATTCATCCTCATTTCTTCACTCATATTCATATTGGACATTGTCGATTGTTTGGAATTAGATTGTGAATCTGACTTATGCTGCGCGATTTTGTCATTTGACATGGATTTCATCTCCATTTGAGGAGGATCCATTTTCATTCCACGCATCGAATTTGAAGAAGGCATATTCATGGAAGAGCTATGATTCATCCCTTCCATCATGTTATCCATCATTTCTCTTGTAACAGGTAATGGCTCAGGAAATTTGGATACTTGCCTATAATTAACAAATTGATTAGGAGAAGTGATTAGAGCACCATAAGCCGCACCTAGTGTATTTCTCGCTTCAGCATAAATAATATGCGGCTCATTTTTTTGAATTTTGACTAAGACATCATAAGTTTCACCAGGTGCGATGGCAAAGTCATTTACTTCATAAGGTACAACATCATTTCCTTCTACGTGTACTATTGTCATGGTAGTGTCAGGGATTTTGACATGAAATACCGTATCACTACCCGCGCCAATGAAACGTAATCTGACAACATCACCTACTTTAACTGGTGCAGTCCAAGGATTAGAATTCGAATGTCCATTTAATAAAAACGCATCATAAGCAACATCACTCAGATCATAAATGCTCATCCGCATTTCTTGCATCATCTTATAATCATCAACGACATTCTGACGTTCTTCCTTTGATGCTTTCCGATAATCATGAATAAATTTAGCTAAGGAAGGTTGCAAAGGAAATCGCGGAGAGTAGTAGTCTCCTTTTTTTTTAAGATTTGCCATGATTTGTTCTGGGTTAGTATTGCTCCAATCTGACAAAACAACGACATAATCTTTTGTATATTTATAAATTGGAGGCTCTGGCGGATCAATGATAAATCCACCATATAATCCTTGTTGTTCTTCTAGACCAGAATGAGAATGATACCAATATGTTCCCGCCTGCTTAAGTGTAAATTGGTAATGAAAAACCCCGTTCGATGGTATCCCTTTTTGTGCAACACCTTCAACACCATCCATTTGCCAAGGAACAAGCACACCGTGCCAGTGAATTGCAGTCTCTTTATCCAGATGATTGTAGACATTAATCGTTACATGATCTCCTTCTCTAAAATGAAGCGTAGGTCCTGGAATTTGATCATTCACAGCAATGGCTTTTCGCGCCTTTCCAGCAAAACAACCAGTTTTGTAGCCCACAACTAAATCTACAATACGTTCAGTTGCAAAAACATTTGTTGTCAAAATTAAATTAGCGATGATGATCCATAATATTTTTTTCATTTCATCTGCCAAATAGAAAAATTTTAATCATTATTAAGATACCTGATCATTTTTTATCTATAGTGTTGATGCAACAATTTTTACGTCATTGATGACTCACCACCAAACTCTTCAAACGCTCTGAGTGTCTCTGCTGCATACATCAATGAAGGACCGCCACCCATGTAAATTGCCATACTTAACATTTCAAGCAATTCTTGTCGCGTTGCACCTAGCTTAACCAATGTTTGTGCGTGAAAACCGATACAGCCATCGCAATGCGCCGCGACGCCTAGTGCTAGTGCAATCAGTTCTTTTGTTTTTTTATCAAGTGCCCCCTCTTTAGTTGCCGCTTGTGCTAATGAGCTGAATGCACTCATCACATCAGGTATTTCCTTACGTAATTTAGCTAACGAGGGAGAGAGTTCGCCGGTAACTTCCTTATATAACTTTGTCATATCATCTCCGTTGAAATTAATTTCGCTATGACAGTAAAATTAACAATAGCAATGAAATCGAGCCATTATTAATCATTTTGAATATTTTCTTATGCTATATTCATGATTCCAAATAAAGCTACAATAAACAAAGCACTTTGGAAAAGCTAACAGAATTATTAAAAGGATGTCCTATGCAAAACTTCACGCCTATTAGTGCATTAATTGGAGGTTCATTAATTGGTTTAAGTACAGTGTTATTACTCTGGCTAAATGGTCGCATTGCTGGAGTGAGCGGTATATTCCATGGTTTATTTCCGCCTCGCAAGAATGAATTTCTTTGGCGCGTTTTATTTCTCATCGGATTAATTGTGGGCAGTTTAATTTATTATCTTTTGCCACAAATTCATTTTGCTCCTCGCACACATTATCCTATTTTTTTACTGCTTCTTTCGGGTTTTTTAGTTGGGATAGGAACTAAATTAAGCGGTGGATGCACAAGTGGACATGGTATTTGCGGAATTGCACGAATGTCTTCGCGTTCTTTTATAGCAACTATTATATTTTTCATATTTGGATTATTAAGTGTTTACTTTATTCGACATATCTGGGGGATTTCATAATGAATTATATTGTCTCGTTCATATGCGGACTTCTATTTGGTTGCGGACTTACTATTTCAAATATGATTAATCCTAACAAGATTCAAAATTTTTTGGATGTCACTGGAAATTGGGATCCCAGTTTGGCATTTGTTATGTTTAGTGCACTTGTCGTTACATGGATTGGATATAAACTCGTTTTGAGAAAACAACGTCCTGAACTCACAGAAAAATTTTTTCTTCCTACAAAAAAATCAATAGATAAACCTCTTATTTTAGGTTCTATTCTATTTGGGATTGGTTGGGGGCTTGCTGGTTATTGTCCTGGGCCTGCTGTTACCGCTCTTGGCTTGGGAATTATAGATGCAGTCTATTTTGTAATAGGCATGATTTTGAGTTTATTTATCTATCCAATTTTTTCTTTTTTATATAATAACTTTAAATGGAAAAAACATGTTTAACTTAACAGAGTATTAGGATGATATGCAGATCACATTTCTTGGTGCAGCACGAACCGTAACAGGCTCAAAATATTTGATATCAGTTGATTCAAAAAAAATTCTGATCGATTGTGGTTTGTATCAAGGCTATAAAGAACTACGCTTACGTAATTGGGATGATCTACCCGTTAAGCCTAGTGAAATTAACGCGGTTATATTGACACACGCACATATTGATCATTCTGGTTATTTACCAGTACTTATCAAATATGGCTTCAAAGGTAAAATTTATTGTTCCCACGGCACAAAAGATCTGTGCGCTATTTTACTACCGGACAGTGGTCATATTCATGAAGAAGACGCCAAACGTGCTAATCGGTATGGCTATTCCAAACATAAACCAGCCTTGCCTCTTTACACATATCAAGAAGGGCTTAAAGCAATCGAGCAGTTTGAATCGCTTGATTTCTATCAGTCTCATACCCTATTCAATGAACTAAAATTTGAATTATTTCCTGCAGGACATATTATTGGCTCATCATTGACACAGCTTACCTACAAAAATAGGAGCATCCTTTTTACTGGAGATTTGGGCAGACCGCATCATCTTGTGATGAAACCACCGGCTCAGCTCATTGAAACCGATTATCTAGTGGCAGAATCAACCTATGGGGATCGACTGCATGGCCCATCTAATCCTATAGACAAATTAGCAGAAGTTATTAATTCTACCGTTAGTCGTCACGGTTCAGTTATCATACCGGCATTTGCCGTTGGACGAACTCAAGATATTCTTTTTCAACTATATACTCTTAAACAAGCCCAAAGAATACCAAATATACCTATTTATTTAGACAGCCCAATGGCGCAGAATGTGAGTGACCTAATGGTTCATTATTCATCTGAACATAGGATTCCAAAAGAATTGTGTAATGATGTTTGTCGGATTGCAATTTACACAAGAACACCAGAAGAATCTAAAGCCATAAATTATCAAAACGAGCCTTCGATTATCATTTCTGCTAGTGGAATGTCAGAAGGTGGCCGAATATTACATCATCTAAGTAAATATTTGCCAGGGCAATCTAATACGGTTTTGTTCACCGGTTTTCAGTCGCCAGGAACTCGCGGAGATAGAATTATATGCGGGGAAACAAAAATCAAAATTCATGGTGAAATGATTCCTGTGAGAGCAAAAATTGAAGTGCTAGAAAATATGTCTGCTCATGCAGATTATCAAGAGATGATTGGTTGGCTCAATAATTTTAGAAAACCTCCACATAAGACGTTCATTACACACGGAGAGCTAACTAGTGCAACAGCGCTAAAAGATAAAATAACACGGGAATTAAATTGGTTTTGCACCATACCAGAATATTTACAAACTGAAATCCTGGTATAACAGAATGACAGGAATAGTAATGGATTCTATGACAAATAAGCTCAAATTAATTAGATTGGGATTGGATACGAAATATGAATTTATGGTTTATATCCATGCTGGTTGTTCTATTGATAAATCAGAGGGATTTGAAACATATACTCAGGTTGTCGTGTCATGTAATAACAAATCAATTGTTGCGACTCTTACTATTGTCACTTCAGATATTTTAAAAATGAATCAAGCTAGCTTATCTGAAATAGCATGGCAAAGATTAGGAGCAAATGAAGGTGATGAAATTACTATTACGCATTTAAGCCCGGTAACTTCGCTGCGGTATGTGCGCGCAAAAATTTATGGTAACACGATCAGCTCTCAGGGTTTCGATGAAATTATGACTGATATCGTTGCTGGCAGGTACTCTAATATACATCTCGCAAGCTTCATCACTGCGTGTGCAAAAGAAAATTTAAGCATCACTGAAACAACGGATCTTACCAACGCAATGATTCGGACCGGGGAAATCTTGCACTGGGATCATCCATTTATCATGGATAAACATAGTGTCGGTGGCATACCAGGTAATCGTACAACCCCCATCGTGGTGACGATAGTGGCAGCTGCGGGTCTCATGATTCCAAAAACATCTTCCAGAGCTATTACATCGCCATCAGGAACGGCAGATACAATCGAGACAATGACATCGGTTACTATAAATATTAATAAAATGCGTGAGATTGTTAATAAAGAAGGTGGCTGCTTTGTATGGGGTGGCGCGATTGGGTTAAGTCCTGGTGATGATATTATCATTAGAGTCGAAAGACCTCTTGATTTAGACTCAGAATCACAAATGATAGCGTCTGTTCTTGCTAAAAAAGTATCGGCAGGTGCAACCCATGTTGTGATTGATATACCAGTTGGACCTACAGCAAAAATACGTACTGATCAAACATTTCTTCGCTTAAAAGAATATTTTTCGATTATAGGCAAAACAGTTGGCTTGAATGTAATGGTTTTAAAATTCGATGGGATACAACCACTAGGAATTGGAATTGGGCCGGCATTAGAAGCAAAAGATATATTAGCAATATTGCGAAATGAAATTAATGTTCCATCAGATTTAAAAAATAAAGCGATTGATATTGCGGGTGCGATTCTAGAATTAGGAAAAAAATCTCCGTTAGGAAAAGGAAAAGAATTAGCAAAACAGATATTAGACAGTGGTGCAGCTTATAAAAAATTTATAGCAATATGTGAAGCGCAAGGTGGTTTTCGTGAACCGACAAGTGCGCCTTATATCTATGATATTAATGCCACACATGCTGGCCTTGTTACTTCGATTGATAATCGTAACTTAGCAATGGTCGCAAAACTTGCTGGAGCCCCACATGATCCAGCTGCGGGCATCGAATTTTTTGCGAAAATTAATACTCCTGTTGATGTGGGACAAACTATGTACCGTATCCACGCCCAAACCAAAGATGAACTCGAGTATGCCATGGCCTTTGCACGTTCAATGCCAAATATTGTTAACATTATTCGGGATTAATAATTCTAGATTCTGGATGTAATATCCATAGCGCCAAACTTGTTTAAGACTATTATCCCCATGATAAATCTCTCAGTATTAGCCTATAATTAGGCTACACACTATAACAATAAATCTGGGCATATAATTATGTCTATTTAAGATATACTAAAAATATCAAACTAAGGAGAGGCAGCTATGAATACTTTAAATGGAATTAAAAAATCTTTAATCGTATTTATTTTGTCAACATTTTGTATTGGTGGACTATCCTTTGCCAGTGATGCTCAAACCAATGCAGAAGTTTCAAGTCAGATATTTGATAAAGTCAAACAAAATGACAATTGGAAACTTGCTTTTTTAACAGCTAAAAATTCTCAAATCGTTTTTATGAACATTTCGCCTAGCACTAACCCAAATAACGAAATTGGTATGGAAACACACAAGTTCGACCAAATCATTTTTGTAGTTGCAGGAAATGGCAAAGCTATTTTAGATGGCAAGACAACAATGGTTAAATCAGGCGATATGATTTTTATTCCGCAAGGTGTAGAACACAATGTTACAAATTCAAATGCTAAAAAACCCTTGAAAATATTAAGTGTATATTCGTCAATGGATATACCTGCTAATTCAGCATTCAAAAAGAAGTCTGATGTACCACAAGACTAACGATGAAAAATGAAAAAGTATTTTTTTCAAAGTTTGCTGGGATGCTCACTTGAATACTAGCAATTATTTATTTTTCATCCATTATTATCTTCTTAACGCCACTAGATGGTTTCAATAACCATTAGAAAAGAGATGTTAACATGCGCCGTACGCTTCAGTTATCACGTATCAACACATCATTATCCACGGATTGGAGCCTAGATGACATCCAAGTTGAAACTCAACAGATTCAATATGGCACAAACAATATTATCGAGACACATAGAAACCGTTGGTTAGAATTAATTTTCGATACAGCAAAAGACCCGATGATATGGTTTTTAATTGCAACGAGTCTATTGTTTGGATTTTTGAAATACTACAACCAAGCTGTTATCTTATTTCTCGCAATTATCCCACTGATCGGTATAGATGCATTTCTACATTGGCGCACCCAAGTATCAACTCAAGGATTACGTAGCAAACTTGCATCAAATGCGACTGTCATTCGCAATGGAATTGAAACTCTTATTCCTGCCTGGCAAATTGTACCGAGTGATTTAGTTGTCGTAACACCTGGTAATTTTTTTCCAGCTGACGGAATTATAATTGCAGGAAAAAACTTGCAAGTCGACGAATCTGCGCTAACAGGTGAAGCGTTTCCAGCTTCCAAACAACCACTCACTCAAATTCCTCAAGGAGTTTTAGATCCTATAGTTGAAAGCAATCACTGGGGATTCGCAGGAACACGGTTATTAACGGGACGTGCATTACTACGGGTTGCTTATACAGGACAAGAAACAATATATGGGGAAATAATTGCTTCGGCATTACAAACCTCTCAAGAGCGCACACCGTTACAAAAAGCCATTTCCAAACTTGTTTTTGCAATTATTATTGCCGCTGTTATTTTCTGTATGATTTTAGCTTTGGTTCGATATTATCAGGGCTTTGGGGTGATTGATGCGATTTTAAGTGCTGCCACATTAGCTGTTGCTGCCCTACCTGATGAATTTCCAGTTGTATTTACATTTTTTCTAGGTGTAGGTGTGTATCGTCTTGCCAGAAAAAAGGCGTTAGTAAGGCGCGCAGTTTCTGTTGAAAATATAGGTAGAATCACCTGTATATGTACAGATAAAACAGGAACAATTACGGAAGGCAGATTTCAATTAGCTCGATTTATTCCTGCTGAACAGGTTCAAACTGTGGATCTTTTATATTTAGCTACTCTCGCTTCGCGCTTAGAAAGTGGTGATCCACTTGATTTTGCTATCTATGAAAAAGGACAAAAGGAAAATATCAAAATTCCTGAACGCAAGATAACTTTTCCCTTCACAGAAGAAAGAAAAAGAGAAACAACCATTGCAGTTTATGATTCTAATAATCATATCGTTGCGACTAAAGGTGCACCTGAAACAATATTAGCCCTTTCCATCTTAACAGATGATGAAAGAAAAAAATGGTTAGAACATATTAAAGAACTAGCTTCGCTCGGATATAAAGTCATTGCTTGTGCAAAAAAAATAATCGATAAAAATCACCAAGATTCTGAGCCAGAAAATAATTATCAATTTGCTGGATTGTTAGCCTTTGAAGATCCGCCCCGCAAAGAAGTCTTCGAAGCTGTCAAGAATTGTCAAGAAAGTCGCATACATGTCTTAATGATTACTGGTGATCATCCTGAAACGGCAGGTTCTATTGCTAAGCAAATAGGTCTAGGGAATGGTCAACCTAAAGTGGTTCTTGCAGAAGATATTCAGACACATCTGAATGATAAGGATTATCTACTAACAATCGATGTTATTGCGAGAGCGATTCCTTCACAAAAATATGACATTGTTACCGCGTTACAATCTGCAGGAGAAATTGTAGCAGTCACAGGTGATGGTGTTAACGATGTACCTGCATTAAAAGTAGGAAATATTGGTATTGCTATGGGAGAACGAGGAACGCAAAGCGCCCGCGAAGTAGCAGACATTATATTATTAGATGATAATTTTGATAGTATTGTTAATGCAATTGCAGAAGGTAGACAACTATTCAAAAATTTGCAGCTGAGTTTTAAATACTTATTGATGATACATATTCCATTTGTTTTTTCTGCGGCAATCATACCTTTATTAGGATATCCATTATTATACTATCCGATTCATATTGTTATGATCGAATTAGTTATTCATCCCACATCAATACTTGTTTTTCAAGATTTACCACAGAAAAAGAAATTAGAACCTGTTATTCGAAATGTAAAAATTCGTTTTTTCACACTTCAGGATTGGATCAAGATAATGAGCATAGGTATTTTTACAACATGCTGGGTTGTTTTTGGATTTATATGGATTTTGCATATGAATATGAGCATTGAACACGCACGTGCATTATCACTTGCATTTCTTTGTTTCGTCAGTGCAACATTAACGCTGGGATTAAGTGAATTCAAGACATGGACAGCCCGTATTATAATTTTTGGAACTGTTGCATTTTCAATTTTATTAATTCAAGTCAATTCAATATCCCATTTTTTGAATTTTAGGCCTCTACAAACACGCGATTGGTTAGTAGTGCTCCTGGGTAGTTTGATAACATTATTTATTGTAAAAAGTGATTCTCTATTTAAACGATTTAAATTTACTTCTCAAATCTAATGGTACTTTTCCATGGCGTTTTCAATAATGTTGCGCCAATCATAACTAAGACAGGTCCAAACAAAAGCCCAGATACGCCAAATGCCTGTACGCCACCCAATAACCCAATTAATACAAGTAATCCATTGAGATGAGTAGCCGATGCAACAATAGCAGGTCGAAGTACATTGTCGACAGGATGAACAAGTGCAAGACCGATAATAACAAGAATTATTGCATCCCAAATGCGGGCAAGTCGACTTAAATAACAGGAGTGATCCACTTTTCTTTTGATGTCATCACCAATGCTAATCAGATATTGGCTGTAAAATATTTATTTTTTCGGTGGGACAAGAAGAATATCTTTTGTTGTTTCTCTTAATACCCCATGCGCAACTCTGCCCATAAAGAGATAATGTTGTCGAGTATGACCTTGTGTTCCCATGATGACTAAATCTCGAGTCTTTTTTTCTGCTTCTCTAAGAATAATTGGCCCAGAATACCCTAGATCAATGTAAGAAGATAATTTTTGATGTGTTTTGCCAATTGATTTTATAAATTTTTTCATTTTATCTTCTAAATAAAGAATTATTGCTTTTCTAAGTTTAATTATTTTATTTTTGGGAATATTTTCTTCATCTTCTTCCTTTTTCAATAAATTTTCATATTCATAGTCACCGACATGAAGCAATTCAATAGTTGCGTTTGAAAATAACTGTAGTGCGCAATTTAATGCATTTTTACTTGCGTTAGAAAAATCAATAGGAACGAGAATTTTTCCAAAGGATTTAACAGGCTTATTTTTTATGATCAAAACTGGGCATTTGGTTTTATCAGCAATATATTCGGCAGT
>JANWKO010000078.1 GCA_025451335.1 Gammaproteobacteria bacterium | reverse complement strand
GAAACTTGTTATTATTTAAACATGTTAGACAGGGTCAAAGCTATGTTTAGGTCAACTTGATTTCAAGTTGACCTAAACATAGCTTTGACCCTTTGTCTTTTGAAGGATTGTACACCGTAGTTAGGTGATAATGAAATACAACTCTTGACCCCATGATTCGTTAACCTCTAAACTGGTAGAGATACGTCTATTTGTTTAGTAATTCATAAGTTATTGATTATTGTCATAAATTGGTATTTAAAGTGGCCAGTGGAAGTAAATCCTACATGCGTTGCGTCTCGTTTTGTACAGCGAGTGGATATGATTTAACTGGACTTGCCAATTCTTTTAAGCGCAAAGGTCATTACATCATCAAGCAAACACGCGATGTATTACATGTTTCTAATATAAAAAAACCTGCTGATATTTTCTTTTTTAATCATGGTAGCTTTGTTTGTTGGGGTTTAAAAAAACCACAAGAAAAGAAATTATTGGAGCGTGTGAAAGAATTTGAAACAGGGTCACAGTCATCTGTGCAGATGGATCATTTTTGTTTTCGTTTTGGAGAAGAGGTTTCCATCGATGCGCATGAACGTTTTAAAATTGATGTCATTACGCTTGATTCTGATAATCCTCAAATTAAATTAGCCATATCATATGGCTTGGCGCAATCAATCAAATTGGAAGCATTCGAAGACGCGATTCAAGAAGCCATCAAAAAAAATAGTTCTTTACCAGAAGAGATAGCTAAACATGGGATGATTTCTTTGACACGTACTGCATTATTTAAACGCATTGGAGAAATTTTTATTGCCCGCAGCTCAATTAATTTAAGTAGTGAATATCTGGATACACCAGAATTTTTTTGGCGTAATCCCAATCTTGAACCCTTTTATGTGATGACGAAAAAATTCTTAGATATTCCGAGTCGTGTCACCGCGCTAAATCAAAAATTAGATGTGTTACAAGAATTATTAGATATCTTAAATAGCCAAGTTCAACATCGGCATTCTAGTTTATTAGAAACGATTATTATCTTATTAATCGTGATTGAGATTTTAATTAGTTTGTATCATTGGTGGTAATGTTTGATTCTAATTCATCTGTTTTTAGCATACCATTAACAAACTCATTAATTTGATGACAAATAAATTCAACCGCATATTGCTTGACGCGACTTCCTCGAAAAGGAATTTTCTGATTTATTCTTTTTCCATTTACAAATGTGATTTCTAATTCCGTTTTAGAATTTTTATCTCCTAACCAAAATTCTTTCAATCCTTTGATTATAACAACTGGGTCGACATTAGTAGCAAAGTCAATATGCGCAGTCGTTTCTGGGGTTTTAAGCGTGTGTTCTAACAAACCACCAGTTGCCGAGTCACGAATTGTTAAAACAAAATTTAATTTTGTTAATTTTTCGCGTAAATTTTCGGAGACAGGTTTTTTACCATCGCCAAGAAGGTGAGGCGCTACTCTTTTTTCGACTGCTTCTACTAAGCTACGGAAACTTCGTTCATTTGTGGAAAATATTTTAAATTCTATATAGGGATAAAATAATCGATAGCCTGTTGTACATTCAAATGGTTTGGCTATTGCATCCAGTTCTTCTGCAATTTGACCTTCGCTAACACCAAATAATAGCCAGGATTTAAAATATTGAATTTCTTGTAATCCACGCTCTTTCAGTTTTGGTAATACAATATCATTTACCATAGGTACGCATTCGTTAGGTGGGCCGGGAAGCATAAAAATAATGTGATCGCGTAATTTAATCAGACAACCAGCGGCAGTACCATTTATATTTGGAATTATTGTAGCGGCTTCAGGAAAAAGAGCTTGCTGACGATTGCCTTGAGGCGGTTCGCCTTTAATGCCTAATTGCTTGAATTTCTCACAAATAGATGCCCAAACTTCATTATTAAATACAAGTTCACGTTTTAATGCTAAAGCAAGCGCATAACGTGTGATGTCATCTGACGTGGGTCCCAGCCCGCCCGTTATAATCAGGGCGCTATGGGACATCAGCAGGTATTGTATGGTGGATTCAATATCATTCTTATTATCTGGTACAGCGATGTGAACACCCATTTTTATACCATTAAAAAACAATTTTTGCGCAATAACTTGGCTATTGGTATTTAGAATGTCGCCATTGGTGATTTCATCACCTGTGGCAAGGATGGCAACCTTATTAAATGTGTAAATATCTCGAGTCATGAAAAGATTATGTCATGACAAATGGGGGTGGAGCAAATTCTAGTAATAAGTAAATTAGTAAATTAGATAAATAAAGGAAACTTTCTAGATAAATAAAAAAACCGCCTTAGCTGTGACAGGCGGTTTGATTTAGGATTGTTGCCATTTCATTTCGCTAGACTAAACTAAGTTATCCAGAGAAATGTCACAAAACCTATTCAGCAGCAGATTGATTTTCATCAGCAGCTGGAGCTTCAGCTTCCATTTGCTTATTATTTGAAGCCAATTTCTCTTTAATACGGGCTGCTTTACCACTGAGTCCGCGCATGTAATAAAGTTTAGCACGGCGCACATCGCCACGACGTTTTAATTCCACGCCATCAATCATAGGGCTGTAGGTTTGGAATACACGCTCAACGCCAACACCATGAGATATTTTGCGCACAGTGAAAGAAGAATTTAAGCCACGGCTTTTTTTAGCGATAACAACGCCTTCGTAAGATTGTACACGAACGCGATCACCTTCTTTTACTTTTACCTGTACGATAACTGTGTCGCCTGGCGCGAAATTAGGCAGAGCTTTTACTGCTTGCATTTGTTCTGTTTCGAGCATTTGAATGATGTTACTCATGGTACTGTTTTCCTCAATCTTAAAAATAATTCGTCTAGTTCATTTAATGTTTAATTTTTTATACTCTACGACAAATTCCTCCAATAATTCAAATTGGAACTTGTCTAAAGTCATTTTTTCCAATAGGTCAGGGCGTTTCAGCCATGTTTTGCCTAAAGATTGCTTTAATCGCCATCGCTCTATAGCTTGGTGATTGCCACTCATTAACACATCCGGTACGGTCAAACCGTTAAAATTCTCCGGACGGGTGTATTGAGGATATTTTAACAAGCCCGAACTAAGCGAATCTTCCGTCGCTGAATCCTCATGTCCCAATGCACCAGGTATTAACCGGGTCACAGCATCTATTATGGTTAGTGCAGCGATTTCTCCGCCCGATAACACATAATCCCCAATCGACCATTCCTCATCCACTTCTAATTGTATAAGGCGTTCATCAATGCCTTCATAACGTCCTGCGATGAGGATAAAATTTTCTTTCTTTAACATCTCCTCCGCCGCAGCTTGATTAAAATGCCTTCCTTGCGGCGAAAGATGAATAACCACAGGCTTGCGAGGCGCAGCTTGTTTAGCTGCTTGGATGGCATCCTGTAAAGGTTGTACCATCATGACCATGCCTGGTCCGCCACCATAAGGCCTATCATCGACATTTCGATGTTTATTGAGTGTGAAATCACGTGGATTCCAACACATTACATCTAACAACTTATCTTGAATAGCTCGTCCAGTAATGCCGTATTCTAAAGCAGCGAATATTTCTGGGAAGAGTGTAATGATTCCGAACCACACTAGATTACATCCCAATCCACATGCATTTCACTTTTATCCAAGTCAATTGACTTAACGACTTGACCTGGTAAGTAAGGAATTGCATGTTCTTTCGCGCCTTTTACTACCAATACATCATTTGCGCCGGTTGCCAGCAAATAAATGATCTGGCCAAGCGTTTGACCATGTTGATTAATAACGGTCAAACCTTTTAAATCGTTCCAGTAATATTCATTTTTTGCGAGCTTTGGCATTTGTGATTGCCTTACAGCAATCGGTTTGCCACTCAATATTCTGGCTTTCTCAGGGACATCAAACCCAGCGAACTTGGCAATAACCCCTTTGCCATGCTCTTTACCATCTTGAACCTCAATCGCTTGCCAGCCTGTATTTTCTTGGATATACCAAGGGCCGTAGTTCAAAATGTTAACAACATTTTCTGTATAAGAGAGTATTTTGAGCCAACCTTTTATGCCATAAGTGGAACCAATTTTGCCAATTACGACATAATCATCATTTGATTCAGACATTGACTCTCTTTTTAACTATTTCTCAACTGTTTCTTGCTGAGCAGCTAATTTTTCAAATGTTTTTAGGAGCTGCTGAACACGTTCAGAAGGTTGCGCACCTTTTGAAATCCAGTACTTAGCACGTTCATGTTCTACATGTAAGCGGACTTCTTTACCCGCAGCAATCGGGTTAAAATAGCCAATTCGCTCAATGCAACGACCGTCACGCGCAGAACGTCTGTCGCTGACTACTATAGTGTAAAAAGGGCGTTTCTTAGCGCCACCACGGGATAATCGAATTACTACCATTAAATTTACTTCCTAATATCTAATAATTA
The DNA here is from genome assembly GCA_025451335.1 of Gammaproteobacteria bacterium. GTDB lineage: Bacteria > Pseudomonadota > Gammaproteobacteria > DSM-16500 > DSM-16500 > JAJPGW01. The sequence goes on along the minus strand of JANWKO010000078.1, from coordinate 8,470 downwards.
AAGGTCACGAATTATACTCGACTTTTGGTTTGTTGCAAATAACTTTTAACTTTCGACGCTCTCAATGAAGCTTTCTTTCACTTCAGAGACCTTACTGGCAGGTACTAATAGAATATCTTTGGCCACTTCATCGCCATAATCAGGGTTAAGTTTATCTAAGGTTTTAATATCAACGGTTGTTTTTGTAGATATTTTGTACAAACTAACAGGCTTTTTCAATTTAACTGCAGAAATATAAGGTTTATTATCAATAGTGGGTAATTTGATACCATATTTATTAGGGTTTTTTATAATGGCAGCTACCGCAAGTAATTTAGGGACGTATAACTTAGTTTCTAGCGGCAGTTTTAAATCCCAATAATTGGTCGTTCCAGAGTGATGAACAGCGGAATGAACACGTCCAGGACCACAATTGTAAGCCGCAATGGCTAAGAACCAATTGCCATGGAAATAATCGCCTAATTCTTTAAAGAATTTTAATGCCGCCTTGGTTGAATTAATCACATTGCGACGGCCATCGTAACCGGATTTGACTTTTACGCCAAGATCCTTAGCGGTTCCTGGCATTAATTGCCAAAGACCGGTAGCTCCTACTTTGGAGTGGTCTTTAGGATTAAATTCGCTCTCGATAAGTGGAATAAGGGCTAATTCTGCGGGTAAACCTTTTTCTTGGACTTGTTCGTAAATAAAGTAGATATAAGGGCCTGCGGCAGCGAGAACTCGATTTAGTTCTGCTTTATCAGCTAATAGCTTGCGTATTTCGGCACGAACTCGAGGCGTGTCGCTATGAAGGTCAAGCTGGAAGTTATTACGCAGGTTGTCCCAAATGGATTCATCAGGTAGTAAGTTAATCGCATTACTGGGTACATAACTTGTGTGATCAGTTGGTAAATAATAGCTCGTATGATCAGAAGGAGCATAGCTAATATTGGGTATGACGAAAGGAGTGTTCCAGGTCATTAACAAGCTAGCACTCATTACAACCAACAGCGGGATTAACCATTTCTGTACTTTTATTGATAATTGCATTCGCCCATTGTACAACAAATGATCATTCAAAAAAAGCTTTTTATTGTATGTTATTGATTTTTAATGGTTTTTAATTTTTCTGGGTATTTTTGTAGCAAAAAAATCAATAAGTTAGAATTATCCTAAATCTGGTTCAACAGGCCTAAATTACCCTAAATTTACCCGGGTTTAGGCTGAATAATTAAGTCACCAACCGCTTTATCGATTGATTGTTGAAAATTATTTATATTTTTAGCGTGTATGTTATGAAACAAGTCAGAACCCATGCCTATCATGCAGAGACCGATACAGGCAATCGCAAGTATTGCACCTACAATGATAAGAACTACGCCAAGTGCTTTTTCTTTTCCAGTTGCTTTAAAATAGGTTTTGGCTTTATCTGCTTCGGCTCTAAACGCATTTTCTTTGGTTGTTAAGATATCTCTTTCTGACCGTGTTATTGCAGATTTTCTTGTTTGAGCATTATGTCTAACAGCATTAACAGCTTCTAAATATTCGGTCGCATGAGTAATAACGGGGATCATGTGCTTATCAATTTCTTCAGTTGATTTAGCATAGTCGCGGAATGCCGAGGTCAACTCATCAGCATGAGCTCTTATTTGAAGTTCTTGCTTTGCATCAACAAAACCACGGTAGAGAAATAATTTATTAATTATATTATCTAGCCGACATCGTTCATCGGCCAATCGAACGTCTCTCGCATCGGCAAACTCAGGATTTTTGGCTCTCCACTGTCTGTATCTGTTTCGTCCGTATTCTTCATTTGCTTCTTGGATTGCTTCAAGCATTTCATCTTCCGCAGACATGTATATTCCTTTTTTTAAATAGCTTCAAATAGTAAGCGTTTTTGGTCTTGCAAACAATGCGACATTTTAAATTTTTAATAAAGGTCAGACACACATTTATAGTCGGATGTTAAAACTGTTTAACATCAATATTTATTTTTTTAGCAGCTTTTATCATGATTTCATCTGCTGTAGCGAGACAGGGTATATATTTTTAAAAGCTTAAGTGCTTACTGGCATCAATTCTAATCGTATAAAGTTGCTGTGAGGACGATTTTTCATAAATTTCACTTCTTTCTTTCCATTATAGGTATACGTAACGTTATAACCATTAACAACGGATTTTTTTCTATAATGTGTTTTGCAGACTTTGTAAAATGCTGAGTGAATATGGGGGTGATGGATTTGTTGTTGTATTTGATCACCGACCAATGCACCAATAACAGTGCCACCAACCGTTGAAAAAATATTACCGCCACCTTGGCCAAATTGATTACCGATCAAACCCCCAGTTAGTCCGCCAACGAATACCCCTGCAGCGGGAAAGGGATCGCGATGTTTCACCAGGAAGTCCCGACGAACAATTTGACAATATCGGCGCGGCACAGATTTGGTTATGTATTTAGGCTTTACATTGAGTACTTTTGCCATGACATATTTAGACTCAGATACTGTTGATTTTATAGTAGGTTGAGTTGTTGAAGTTTTCGCATCAGTTTTTGTTGCGAGTATAATTGCCGATTTTGTTACTGGAGATTTTGTATCGGATGAAGAGGTTCGAGCAGGTGACTGAGAAGAAGAGTCGGAAATAAGTTCATGATCAACCGGTCTCGAAAATTCAAAATTTTTAGCTGAAATGATGGTTGGTTGAGTGTTGGTGGGTTCGAGTTGTCGCACATGTTTAAATATTGTGGTAGGCCGATTTTGTGATTCAATAGCACAAATGCCTGCGGTACAAAGCATGGTCGCTATGCCTGTTAAAGCTAATGTCATGATATATTTTTTCATAATTTACCTCTCTATAATACTAATTAAGATTCGAGTGTTGCTTCGAACCATTTTGGCCAAATATTGTACCATTTTTATATGAAAGGATAAAGAAAATGCATGAAAAATTTTTTTAATAGAATCAGTGATATTTGTTATTTCTGTTTAAAATTAAATTATCTTTCCCAATAGAAAAGCCTAAATATGATGGATGGAGTAATTCATTCTCTATCATTAAAAACCAATTGATCACTCTGATTCCACAGTTCTTCGATGAGTTTGGCAGAGGATTCGAATCCGCATGGAACTCACCAAAGAATCTTTTATGTTGGCAAAAAATCTTTGGATATATTGAACGTTTTGTACCGGCATGCGATGGTCAGGTTATTGCGCAGAGTTTATGGTCAGTTCTAGAAGAGGGCGAGCAAACAAAACGAAGTTTCGATTGGATCTATGACAGAGGTAAATATTTTCCTCTTGATTCAGATCGTAATTTGGAGATTGGATATAATTGCGCAGGCGATGAAGGGGCGGGCCTTGACTCCACCTGCTGGGGTGGGCTGGGCTCATTTTCAAAACTTATGACATGCAAAAACTTTAGCCCCATACCCGTCATACAGAGACAGCGAGAACATTGCCAGACTGTCTACGTGATTCTATAGCTCGAACAGGTATATTTTTCGATTTTTAGTGCTCAAATGTGGGTCTTGTAACAGCTAAAGGCCCGCATCCTACTTGATTTAACATGTTAGAAAGCTGGATTAACGGTAATCCAATCAGAGCACTAAAATCTTCTCCGTGAAACTCTTTGACTAATGCAATGCCTAATCCTTCTGCTTTAAAACTTCCTGCACATTGCAAAGCATCTTCTTTCTTAAGATAGGTCAGAATCATGTCAGACGTTAGCAAACGAAAAGTCACTGAAAATTTTTCTAAAGTAATTTGATATGTATGATTGTTAGAATCCAGTAAACATAAACCAATTAAAAATTCCACGTTTTCACCGCTCATTTTTTGCAATTGATTTATTGCATTTTCATGAGTAAGAGGTTTGGTAAGAATTTCATTATCGAGCACACCAACTTGGTCTGCGCCGATAATTAAAGCATCAGGAAAACTTTCTGCAATTTTGCGCGCCTTTTCTAAAGCTAAACGCTGTACCAATTGAACAGGAGTTTCATTGGAAAGAGGTGATTCATCTATATCGGGTGCGGCAATTTTGAAAGGTAAATGTAATCTTTCAAGCAATTGTTTGCGTGGTTTAGACGAGGAACCTAAAATTAATTGGCGCATGAAGAAGTCCTTTGAACTAATAGCAGCCATTCAGCCTAATTTTACAGGCTGGTGAAAGAAGCTCTAGTTACAAGATTTTATTTTCAAGTTGGGGGTAAGCCACCACCACCAAAACCGCCAAATCCACCGAAACCACCAGGAATTTTCCCTTGTAGGCCGCGCATCAATTTTAAAATACCGCCTTGTTTGGAAAATTTCTTCATCATTTTTTGCATCATGGTAAATTGCTTTAATAAACGATTCACAGCTTGGATATCAGTTCCAGAACCCGATGCAATACGGCGTTTATGTGAACCCTTAATAATGGCCGGAAAACGGCGTTCTTTCGGGGTCATGGAGTTAATAATCGCTTCAATTTCAAATAGCATTTTGTCATTGATTTTATCTTTTGCTGCAGCCGGTAAATTTCCAATGCCAGGTAATTTACTCATGATGCCCATGATGCCGCCCATTTTGCCGACTTGGCGCAGTTGATCACGAAAATCTTCTAAATCAAAGGATTTACCTTTCTTGATTTTTTTCGCTAATTTTTCTGCTTTATCACGGTCAATGTTGCGTTCCACTTCTTCAACTAATGAAACAACATCACCCATGCCTAATATTCGTGATGCAATACGATCGGGATAAAAAGGTTCGATTGCATCAATTTTTTCACCGACACCAATGAATTTAATTGGCTTACCCGTAATTTGACGAATAGAAAGTGCAGCACCGCCACGCGCATCACCATCCGTTTTTGTCAGAATAACACCAGTAAGTGGCAGGGCATCATTAAAGGCTTTAGATGTATTTGCTGCATCTTGACCGGTCATACTATCAACGACGAACAATGTTTCGATAGGATGAATGGCAGCATGTAAGCGTTTAATTTCTGCCATCATTTCATCATCAATATGTAAACGACCAGCAGTATCGATAATGACAACGTCGATTAATTTTGATTTTGCATGTTGAATAGCAGATTGTGCAATAAAGACAGGGTCTTGATTTGTCTGACTGGGGAAAAACTCAACTTCCACTTGGCGTGCAAGTGCTTCTAACTGCAAGATAGCAGCAGGACGATAAATATCGGCACTGACTAATAAGATGGATTTTTTCTGATTTTGCTTTAACCAACGAGCTAATTTCGCTGTTGTTGTCGTTTTACCTGAACCTTGCAAACCCGCCATTAAAATCACAGCAGGCGGTTGTGTTTGTAAATTTAATGTATCACATTGCGCACCCATTAAGACGACTAAATCATCATGGACGATTTTGATGAGAGCCTGGCCAGGAGTGAGGCTATCCATGACTTCTGCGCCGATCGCTTTGACTTGAATTTGTTCAACAAAGTCTTTGACTATGGGTAGGGCGACATCAGCTTCCAGTAGCGCCATGCGAATATCGCGCATGGTTTCTCTAATATTGTCTTCAGTGAGGCGTCCACGGCCACTTAAATTTTTTAATACTTTAGTTAATCGTTCTGATAAATTTGAAAACATAGATTGCATACCATTTGATTCTGAATGGCGTTGAAGTATACAGGAAATCTTAGACTAATCGTTAGCAAAAATTTCCGTGCTCTCTACGGTTTACGATATTGAAATAATACCGTCATTCAGAGAATATTTTCCGGAAACATCTGCGTTGTTATGACTTCTTAAAAAGCATATTTTTTGATCACTTTTCTGGAAAACCTAGATTAAGATCCTTGTTATTCACAAAAAATCACCAATAGAATTGGATTTGTTTTATTCTCTCTGTATTATTAGGGATGAATAATAATCAATATGTTTTTACAAAACGAAGGAGTCTACCATGACGTTTAGCGGCAAACCTTTAAATCCAGCAGAAAGCAAAGATTCGAGCTTAGAAATTAAACCAATCGAAGTCATACCTGAAAAGTTATTGAAAAAACTTTTTCGTTCTGTTGGTAATGTGGTAGGCAGCTATGTTGATACAGCCGACTCAATGGATGTGGAACAGAAAAAGGATTCTACAGGGATAAAAACATCTGTGATCAAAAAACCCATATGGCTTGATCAACCGCTGAGTTTTTGGGGCAACTCTATGCTGCAAAAACAAATCTTAACGTTAGTTGAATATGCTGCTCCTTTGGATCAAGTAGAGGAATATATTAGAAAGGCATATGCAAGAAAAGAGCCTTTTTTACAAACCACGCTGATTCAGGCTATTCAACGCGCTGTTATTGGTTTGGATCAAACGATTTGTAATGAAAGTGGAAAAGTACTGGATGAAGGGATGGCAGATCGATTACTCAAATTGCACGCTGAATTATTTCCATCAGATCATGAAAAAGTCTTAGAAGAAGCAAGAAAAGCAGCCCCAAAAGAAGATAAAGAAGCAAAGCAAAAAAGGGAACGAACTAACTTTGCTGCCATGCAGAATTTATTTAGTGCATTTATTCAAAACGATGCAAAAGGGCTCCCTGATGCAATAATGACCTTTAAAACTTTTGTCAAAAACTTAAAACCCGCTGTCATCACGGATAATCAGTATTATTTAAACCTGCTTCATCTGATTTCAGTTGCGTTTGATGTTTTAAAACAAAGAGGTAACGCTCTTCCTGCCGCTGCAGGAGAGAATAATGGACAATGGTACGGAAAATTGGGTCATCGATTTTGTGTTGAAATCATTGGTGGTATACTTGAGAACGATCTACCGCCGCGCGTGAAGCAAATATTAAGAGCTAAACTTTATCATGTTTTAAATGGGATCCAAAAAGTTGATCGGGATATCGATATTTCTGGCGTACTCATTCGAGGAGACTATCCTTCTTTTGTTCTCGGGGTTACTTCTTATTTCGATGATTTAGGCCTGGGGGGCGAGATGTTATTTCGGATGTGTTCTCGCCAGTCTTTTCAAAAATTAATACAAGCATACATCAACAACCAAAATTTACTATACAGCTATACAGCGGACGCCAAAGCAGGTAATTTCTATTTTGAAACGTCTATTGTTAGCTGAAGGCGACCTTAATTGACTGTTTATACCTTGAACGGGCATAATTAATTGCAAATGATGCCGTTCAAGGTATCTATTCAACTGATTTAAAGAGGGACAATTTGAGTCATTTTCAATTGTATTTATTATTCTGTTTATTGATTTTAATGATTTTGCTGGCAGCATTTTTTTCTTCTGCTGAAACAGCTTTAATGACAATAAATCGTTATCGTTTACGACATAAAGCTCGTACCAAAAATCGTTCAGCCATGTTGATTTTAAAATTGCTTAAACGTCCTGACCGATTGCTCGGTTTAATTTTGATAGGCAATAATTGTACGAATATTGTTGCTTCAGCTTTAGCCACTTTTATAGCAATAGAATTGTTTGGAGAAAAGGCGGTCATTCTTTCGACTTTCTTATTAACTTTCATTATATTGGAATTTGCGGAAATCGCACCGAAAACATTAGCTGCGTTGTACCCGGAGCGCGTTTCAAAGATAGTGGCTTGGCCTGTTCATATTTTATTATCAGCACTTTATCCTGTCGTATGGTTTTTAAATGGTATATCTAACAACATCTTGCGTCTTTTTGGGGTAAAAATGAAAGTGGGAGCGAGTGATTCCCTTACCCGTGAAGAATTACGTAGCATCGTATACGAAACTTCAGGAAGAATTTCAACGCAATATCAACAAATGTTACTCGGTATTCTCGACCTAAATAAAGTCACAATTGATGATGTCATGATTCCTAGACACGAAATTTTGGGAATTGATATTGAATCCGATTGGAAAAAGATAAAAAAGAAATTAGCAAAGAGTGATCATGATTGGTTACCTATTTATCGAGATAATATTAATCAAGTGTTGGGGGTGCTGCATTTGCGAGAATTCATGCACGAAGCTTTGGCCGGCGCAGAAATGGATAAAGACAAATTGCTTTCGATTTTACATGAACCTTATTTTATTCCTGAAGGGACGCCTTTAAACATTCAATTAATCAATTTTCAACGTCAGCGCAAACGCTTAGCATTAGTGGTTGATGAATATGGTGAAATTCAAGGATTAGTCACTTTAACTGATATTTTAGAAGAGATTGTAGGCGAATTTACCACGACGGTTGTTGCCACTGGAAAAGTTATTCAAGCACAAAAGGATGGAAGTTTTTTGGTAGATGGCGCTATCACCATTCGTGAGTTAAATCGTGCAACGAAATGGAAATTACCAACTAAAGGTCCGCGTACTTTAAATGGATTAATTGTTGAATATCTAGAGTCTATCCCTCGATCGGGCGTCTGTGTGCGTATTAATGATTATCCAATTGAAATTGTTGATATCAAAGAAAATCGAGTGAAGATGGCGCGAGTTTTTCCAAGGCAGAAGTGAGAAGGGTCAGTGCTATGTTTAGGGTTAGCTTCCACGCCAGTGCCAGGT
>JANWKO010000077.1 GCA_025451335.1 Gammaproteobacteria bacterium | reverse complement strand
TAGAACTTTATTTCCATGCAGATCAACCTCTGCAAATTGCATTGAATTTAAAGCAACTCGAATTTTTTCTGGTGACGCAGAGATTTCTGCATTTTTAAGCGTGAGCTCTAATGTTCTTTCTAATAAATTCCATGTCAATTTTAATCTTGTTAAAACTAAATTTTTGTAATTTACTCAAATTTGAAAAACCTTGACCATAATCATCGATACTTAGACTGACTCCCAACTCTCTCAAATCATTAACAATATCTACAGCTTCATCTTTAAATACTTCCGTTTCCGTTAACTCCAAATCCAAGAATTCCGGTGATAAACCAGTTTCTTGCAAAATCTTAATAACAGTTTTCACGATATTTCCACTCTCTAATTGTTTTGCAGAAAGATTGACAGAAACAACTTTCCTTATTCCTAATTTTTGCCATTGATAATTTTGCATACAAGCTTTCTTTAAAACCCATTCTCCTAATGGCACAATAAGATTATATTCTTCAGCAATTTTAACTATTTCAAAAGGTGGAACAGGCCGACCCGTTACAGGATGATTCCAACGCAATAAAGCTTCTGTGCTAACGATAAGCCCAGTCCTGATGTCGACAATAGGCTGATAACATAAGTAAAAATCATTTTTATCAATTGCAATTTGAATATTTTTCCTTAATTGAACTTTATATTGAATATTTTCTGTTATTTCTTTACTGTAATGCTCAAATCGATGTTCATAATTATTTTCAAATTGCTTTTTCGTATAAAACATCGCGGTATCCGCTTTAATTAATAATTGATCCGCTACCACGGCATCAATAGGATAAACGCTATAGCCAACGCTACAATATAAATGCTCATACTCTACGAGATTATTGCGATGAATTTCTACTGCTTTTTCGAAAATTGAAAAGATTGGTTCGATGATTTGTTTGACATCAAAATGCGCAAAATTTTCTACTAAAATAACAAATACATCATGTCGAGAAATAGCAATTTTATAGCTAGAGTTTGCTAATTTTTGATTTTCAAGCTGATTAACAAAACGATCGCTCAGCTCTTTAATAATTGTGTCACTAGAATAATAACCATAACGATCTGTAATACTTTCCATATTATTAATTGAGAGACAAAGAATGGCGAATTCTTTTTGTGGTGTATTAATTATCATTTCAGAAATATATTGCAGTAACCAAATTTGGTTGGGAAGATAAGTAACTAAGTCATGGGTCGCTTGATAAGTCATAGTGGCTAAAGCCGAGTTTAATTCTTTAGTTCTTGATGCAACTCGATCTTCTAATTCATTATTCAAATCTTTGAGTTCAATATTTACCTTACTCAATTTAGAAGCCAATGCTTCATTACGAAAACTCAATTCCAAAGATTTTTTAAGTAATTTGTAACTGATAAAACTCACAACATGAAGAAAAATAACAAAAAGAATTAATATCGTTGCAGCATATAAATGAACACGGGACCCATTCAATATTCCTTGATACATTTGCCAACAAATAAACGGCAATAAAGCACTAAAAATTCCAATAGAAGAAGAAAGATAATTCGAGGAAGTACCTAGTGCTATTGAAGAGGAAATAATTATAATAAAAAATAAAATGAGGTTTTGCCCGACTTCAGTATCGGATACTAATAGCACTCCCATGCTACCCCACATTAATGTCGAACAAATAGTCGCAATTCGACCTAAATTTTTCCAGTTATCGATTTGTTGTATGCTGGGATTGCGATATTTATAATAATAAACTAAAGCAATACAACTAATATGCACCAAAATCATCCCAACCAGCCAACCAAATAGCGGGATCTTATTAATGGAGTTATAAAACGCTAAAAAGGGTATAAACGCAGTTATGATACTGATATTAGAGGCATTTTTTAATAAATCAAAATTTCTATCAGTTAAAATGTACTCTATTTTTTTATTAATTTGTTGAGCTTCGAAACTGGATAATTGAAGCTTTTCAGACATCCTTGGATTCCTTTAAAGCTCACCGTGTTCTCAAATAGTTCATAAATTTCCATTTAATATAAAATATTTGCAGCTGCTTGCCTGTGTAGCCATATAAATAATTATCCAATTTTTTCTAAAATAAAACCAGCAATTGTTATGCCAGGACCAAAAGCGATACTAATAACCTTTGTTCCAGCCAATATAGTTTCATCCTCAATTATAGCTTGCCAAATATATGGTAGAGTCGCTGATACCATATTACCATGTTCAAATAGAATTTTTTTACTAAGTTTAATTTGGTTATCTGATAAACCTAATTTTTCTTTGATATGGTCAATAATTTTAGGTCCGCCAGGATGTAGGGCAAAGATTAAATCTTTTTTAATATCATCAAATTCCAATTTTAATTGATGGCATAAAGATACAACGAAATGATAAACTTCATCACGTATTTTTAAAGGAACATTTTTTGATAACCACATTTCAAATGTATATGGACCAGGTATTAGTGTCATTTCGTCTAAAGATGAAGGAATAATCATATCTTGAGCTGCTAATACTCTTAAGCCTTTCTTGTTAAAATGTTTAGAATCCCCTACTAACACAGAATATTTAATGAAACCATCTCCAAATAATGTCATTGAAACAATCTGATCAGGAGTACTATTAATCGCTTGAAAATGTAACGATGAATATTCAGTATGTAAAACGTCTACCATTTTCTTTTTTTTTGGTAAAAAGGCATTTGAACTTAAAAAACCTAAAGCCATTCGTAAAGGTGGGATAGCACCGTAGCAACCCATTTGATAAGAATGAGTCACAGTCAAATCTGACCAACCTTTATGCGACAATAATTTTTGGATAGGACTAGGTGATAAATAACCTGTGCAAGTCGCGTGGATAATATCATCAGGCAAAATATCTTCATTTTCATACCAATGTTCCATAACTTGCATAACTAATTTTTCATAGATTGCTAATCGACTTATCAAATCAATTCCTTGAGAATTTTCTGTGAGATTAGCAAAAATTTCTGGAAAGGAATCCGTTGAAAAAGTTTTGTTTTTTTGTGAAAAAACATTTTTCATTATGTTCAATTCTCTTTTACTAACGTACTGCGGGGACACGCCATATCTTTTCATATCCACTTGCATTTCTTGAAAAATTTTTTCAGCTTGCTCTGGAGATTCCACATTTTCTTTCGAACATTTGGCACTTGCTAACAGCCATGCACTGTAATCCAGTAGAATTTTTTGCGGAATAGGTTTCGTGTAATTGAATGGATAAAAATCTGTAATAAAAATCATATGTTTTGACATATTTAAATCTTCTAATTAATATTTCTAGAGGAAGTTGTTTTAAATTTTGGAATTGCAATTTTCCTAGTTGATTTTGGTGAACTTGGTTGTAGTGGATAAACATTATTAGTTATAGGTTCAGGCTGAGGAACCAGGAAATTATAAATAGTATCAGTCATATTGTTGATAGTTTCACTATCATAAAATAATTTTTCAGGAAGAGTTTGCTTGGTCAATTTTTCCAAATCAACTGACAAAGCTGCTAAATGAATAGAATCCAAATTAAAATCAGAAAATTTCGCATCTTGTTTTATATTGTCATTGGAAATTTTTAAAGTTTTAGATATGAATTGAATAATGCAATTTGTAATTGCGGTTTTATCAATTGCTTCAGAAGTTTCAAGTGCTGACGATGCAGTATCGTAAGGAGATTTCCATCTTGCCATAATATCAAATTCGTTTGCTAAATACATTTTTTTGCATGCTTGTCTTTGTATTTTTCCACTTGTTGTTTTAGGCAAAGTTCGAGGAGCGATGAAAACAATTTCATAGGTAACCAAGGCATTAATACGAAAAATGGCAGCATTAATATCAGCGCCTGATTTTTTCGGATCAAAATCAAGCGGCATTTTGCGATTTAATTCGATCACTAGAATCAATCTTTCCGTATGTTTCACTTCTACAGAAAAAGCGGCTATTGTATTTTTATGAACAAATGAACATGTTTGTTCTACAATGATTTCTATATCTTGGGGATAATAATTTTCCCCATTGATTACAATCAAATCTTTTATACGACCAGTGATATAAAGATGACCACCGTTATCAATAAAACCAAGATCGCCAGTACGTAGATAATGTCTTTTTCCAATTTTCAATGCAAAAGTTTCTTTGTTAATTTCAGGTTTCTTAAGATATCCTTTAACAATATGCTCACCTGAGATACAAATTTCTCCTATTTCATTTTGAATTGGATTTAAGGTAACTGGATTGATTATCTGAATATCTTGTCCCAAATAATTCGCCGTTCCACAACTAACTAGCTTAGTTGAGTTGATAGGGCTTTCCGAATAAACAATTTTATTATTTTTTAATGCATCATTTTTAATGTAAACATATTTAATAACACTATCATTCTTACCTGTCACAAAAACAGTTGCTTCAGCCAAACCATAAGCTGGTGTAAAGGCTTCTTCACTAAAACCATAAGGTGAAAATTGTTTATTAAATTCTTGCAATGTGTCTGGATACACTGGTTCAGAAGCATTTATCGCTTTTTTAAGTGAACTCAAATCGAGTTCTGTACGTGATTCTATAGGAATAGTTTTGAGACAAAGATCATATGCAAAATTCGGCGCGCAAGTATAAGTTCCCTTATATTTAGTAATGCACTCTAGCCAACGCAATGGTTTTCTAATAAAAGCAGAAGGTGGCATTATATAGATAGGATATCCTACGTAAATGGCATTTAATAAAGAAGCAATTAATCCCATATCATGGAAAAGTGGTAACCATGTTACCCCTACAGAACTTTCACTTAATTCAAAAACATGTTGTAACATCACTTGATTAACCATAATATTTTTATTACTAACCATAGCTCCTTTAGGCTGAGAAGTAGATCCAGATGTATATTGTATAAAGATAATGTCTTCTGAGAGAGTGTTAAAATCGTTATAGATTTCACTTTGTTCTTGTTGAGATATGACCTCAGTGGCAAGCACAGGCAACTTGGACAAGTTACTATTTTTTAAATAATCTTCGTCTATCAAATCTTGTGTAGTTAAAATCATTTTCGCGTTACAATCTAATTGAATATTTTCTATTTTCTTTAAAATTTGATCAGATTTTGGGACGTACGTAGGTACAGCAATGACTCCTGCGTACAAACAACCAAAGAATGCTTTTACAAATTCCAAACCAGAATTATATGTCAATAATACTTTTTTATTTTTCAATTTTAATGATTGGAGTTTTGCAGCAATTCTGGTTGCAGCTACATCAAGCTGTTTGTAGGTTAAGCGCTCAGTTTCAATTTCACCATCTGCTAAATAGCAAAGAGCTAGTTTATCTGATAAATGTATCGCACGCCATTTTAATTGATGAGTGATCGTATAGTTATCTAATTTAAAATTCATATGACCTCCTACTTATTAAAACTTATCGGTGGCCTATCTTTTAAATTTATCTTCGATCATTTCTCTTTCTTACACAGAATCAATCATATCATAAAATTTATGCGATAAATTGCAATGGAATTCGCTTTCTAATAAATTTTAAAAAAGCAAATCGGGATATTAAAAAAACGCATTACCGAAAATAACTAGTATATGGTAAATACTTTTTGTTGAAAATTAAAAAATGAAAATTTTAAATTTTTAATTTAGGAAAAATTTCTACTAGATCAAGATGAAGATCAATTGCTAAGGAAATCATTTTATAAGGACAGCCTTAAGGGAAGATTAAAAGGAGATTGGGCTCTAAATTAAGACGCAACAACCTAACAAGCAAGGAACTAACAGATGCTTTTGCGGCTAGCCCGGCTCATATGTGTTGAGATAGAAATATGATTCAACTAGAGATGAATCTAATAGACTGACTTCTTAAACCTGCATCTTTAACTTCGGCCTCAGCATATGTAACTTCAGGAATGATACTCTTTATTGCCGACTTAAGTTCTGAATTTGGCTTCTCAGTGTCTAACTTATCTAAATCTTTTAGAGCTTGCGCAAGAACTTCATAGGGTGTCAATGGATCGTGTTTTACTTCTTTAGATGAAGACGATCTCAAAGAATCTAAAACAGGATTTATATAATCTTTAGCAATTCCGAATGCTTTGTGTCGATTCTCAATTTCCTTTTGTAATAAAAACAATTGATTCAATGCGCACATCTGCTTTACGACATTTTTCAATTTATTTTTACAAGGTGAATCAACTTCCATGTTAGAATAAATATTATTTAATAGTTTACATAAATCTTTAACTAACTGATGATCTTTAAGTTTCGACAATTTTAGATAAATTTTATCCCAACCTGCAGCAGAAATTTTTTCTTCAGACACACCTAATAAATTAACC
>JANWKO010000076.1 GCA_025451335.1 Gammaproteobacteria bacterium | reverse complement strand
TTTATTTACTAGCGCCGTGTTCCTTGAGTTCTGTAATGTAATAACTTAACTGATAGACTGCCATTGCATACAAGTCGCTCGAATTGTAGCGCTTTATTACATTAAAGTTATGAAATCCTAACCAATATTCATTACCAAAATATCCTTGTAATTGAATAATTTTATAAGGATGCTTTTTTATGTTGATAGGAACGGCGCCAGCTTGAATAAGTTCCGATTTGGAAAGAGGCTTTTTTCCTGTTAAGCGCATTTGATATTTCCCACCATTAAGGGAAGCTGGCATGGTAACGGGTTGGTTGGTTTCCCAGCCGTGTTTTTTGTAGTAATTCGCAATACTGCCAATGACATCTACTTCATTATGAGATAAATCAATTTTGCCTGAACCGGAAAAATTAATTGCATAATTTCGATAACTGCTTGGCATAAATTGTGGTTGGCCAATGGCGCCTGCGTAAGAGCCAGTCACTTTGCGAGGATCGATTTGTTGTTCACGAGTTAACAATAAAAATTCTTCTAATTCTTTGCGAAAGAAATTCGATCGAGTATCACCAAATGCAAGATTAGCCAGTGCATCGATGACTGGATATTCGCCCGTATAGTGGCCATATTTTGTTTCGACACCTATTGTCGCTACAATGACACTGGCTGGAACACCGAATAATTGTTCGGCTTTTTCTAAAGATTCATGATATTTATTCCAAAAAGCCACGCCTTCACGAATGCGCCATTCTGTAACAAACAGTCTTTGATAGGTATACCATGGTTTTTTTTCTAAGGGTGCTTTGATTTTTTGAATTACTTTTGGTCTAACTTTAATTGTTTGAAATAAGGACACTAGTTCGCTTTTATTAAAGTTATATTTTTTAACCATATAATTAATAAATTGTTGTACATCTGGTCGAGCAACAAAATTCATGTCTGCTTGAACAATAATAGGTATCAACCAAATTAAAAATACCAATAAGAACCGTTTTAGCATTATTATGTCCTAACTTGTTAAAAGTTTGCGATGCGTTTGTATTGACATTAGGATACCGAAACTTGCCATTAAGGTCACCATTGACGAACCACCGTAACTCACTAGAGGTAACGGTAATCCTGCAACTGGGAGTATACCAGTAACCATTCCCATATTAAAAAAGAATGAAAAGAAAAAAGTCAAAGTTAAACCACCCGCTAATAAACGCGTAAATGTATCTTGTGCTCTGACAGTGATATACAAACCTCGCAAAACAATGGTAAACAATAATAAAATTAATAAGACACTACCTACAAATCCAAATTCTTCTCCACAAACAGCAAAAATAAAGTCCGTAGAGTGTTCTGGTAGAAAGTGTAAATGTGATTGTGTACCATTAAGCCAACCTTTTCCAAACAACCCACCTGAACCAATAGCAATTTTTGATTGAATAATATGATAACCATTTCCAAGTGGATCACGTCCAGGATTTAAAAAAGTGAGCACGCGTTGACGTTGATAATCATGCATAAAATACCAAAGAATAGGCGTACTTAAAGCAGCAAGCGTAGTAAGAGTGCCAATTAGGCGCCAACTCAATCCACCCATTAACAAAACGCAACAACCAGCCGTAGCCAATAAAATGCCTGTTGCTAAATCAGGTTGTTTTGCCGTCAAAACCGTTGGAATGGCAATAATAAAAGCAGCAAAAATGATAGATCTAAATGAAAGCGGTAAATGTACTTTATGAAAATGGCTAGCTAAAAACATTGGGATAGCGAGCTTCATCATTTCTGAAGGTTGAAATCGAATAAAGCCAAGATTCAACCAACGTTGCCCACCTTTGTCTATATGGCCAACAAATAGTACAACAAACAGTAAAATGACACCTATGCTATAAAGCCAAGGTGCCCAACGTTGATAGGTAACAGGAGAGACTTGTGCAAATCCAAACATTAATAATAAAGATAGTCCTATGCGCATAGTCTGTTGTTGAATGACATTAATACTTTGTCCACTTGCACTGTATAAAATTAATAAGCCCAGCATGATTAATAAAAGTAATCCTAATAAAAGAGGGCCATCAATGTGGAGCTTTTGTAACATGCCTTGTCTAGTTTCATTACTGGTTAAGCGTTGCTTAATAATTTGTGTAAATGCCATTAATTAATCCTCAAGGTCATTGTTATTTGTTTCAGGATTATTATTTACCGCAGGAGTATTTTTTGCTGCAGGCGGGTTATTTACCGCAGGAGTATTTTTTGCTGCAGGCGGGTTATTTGCTGCAGGGGTATTATTTGCTGCAGGAGTGTTATTTGTCGCAGGATTATTAGGATCGACAGGTTTGCTTGGGTCCACTACGGGTGGAGCTAAAGTTTGTGGACCAACTAAATAATAGTCGATTACTTTCCGCGCAACAGCGACAGCTTGTGTATTGTTTTCCATTACTACTGCAACGGCGATTTTGGGATCTTCAACCGGTGCAAAAGCGATGAACATTGAATTATCGCGCAAGAACTCGGGAAAATTAGATTGATTTTCATGGTCTTTATCATAATTTTTTTTCTTAATGAGCTGTACCGTTCCTGTTTTTGCTGCAATTGTATAAGGAAAATTTTGTCCATAACGGCCGTAAGCGGTGCCTTCGGGTGAAGAAACGACATTTTTCATTGCATCAATGACAACTTTCCAATAATTGTGATCATTTAATTCAATTTTATTTAAAAAATTTGGTGATTCGGGAGTCATTTTTTCACCTGGCTCTTGTTCACCTAAAAGAAGCGAAGGAGTAAAGCGTTGTCCGCGATTGGCTAACGTAGCTACTGCTGTAGCTAGTTGCAAAGGCGTTGCTTGCAAAAAACCCTGTCCAATTCCGGCGTTCACGGTATCACCAGGAAACCAAGACATGCCTTTGACGCGACGTTTCCAAGCGGGTGTAGGAACATTTCCCGCTAATTCTTCACCGACATCGATCCCTGTTAATTTGCCGAAACCGAATTGCATTAAAATATCATCAAGACGCTGAATGCCGAGTTTGTTCGCAAGTTCAAAAAAGTACACATCACAAGATACCATAATTGCTTTGGGCAGATTGACAACACCATGACCTAAACGTTTCCAGTCGTGATAGACATGAGAGCTATTTTTTAATTGAAATGTTCCATGATCATAGATTTTGTAATTAACCGTTGTGACCCCAGTGTTTAATCCTTCTAAGGCATAATAGGGTTTCACTGTTGATCCGAGGGGATATAGCCCACGTAAGGCGCGATTATAAAGAGGACGATTTGGATCTTGTTGTAACTCTTTATATTGTTTATTACTGACTCCCTCGACAAATATATTAGGATCATAAGTGGGTTCACTTACCATTGCTAATACTTGACCGGTGCTTGGCTGAATGACAACAACAGAACCGCGCAAGCCAGCTAAAATTTGTTCTATGGCAAGTTGCAGTTTGCTATCAATAGTTAAATATAAATTGTCACCAGGAATGGGTTTTTTTTGATTGACTGTTCTTACTGAGAGGCCGCTGGCATCTTTTTCTTCTTGTTCGTGACCGACAACGCCGTGTAATTCATCTTCATAATATTTTTCTATGCCTAATTTACCAATATAATTGCTTGCGCTGTAATTCGATTGATCAATTTCATCTAATTCTTGGGAGTTAATTCGTCCCACATACCCTAATACATGTGTAAAGCTGCCGCCAAAAGGATAGTGTCGCATGAGGCGTGCTTTCACAATTACTCCAGAAAATCGGTATTGATTTTCGGAAAATTTTGCAACTTCTTCTTCAGAAAGGCGAAGTTTTAAAGGGATTTCATCAAAACGACGATGTTGTTTTAATTGTTTTTGAAATTGCGCAATATCTGTATCAGTGAGAGGAATAATTTTTGCAACTTGAGACAGTGTTTGTGGCATGTTATCAATTTTATCAGGGATGACATCCAAGCTAAATACAGGTACGTTTTCAGCCAACATAACGCCATTTCGATCAAATATCAATCCACGTGTGGGCTCCATGGGAACCAAATCAAGCCAATTTTTCTCTGATAAAGTTGTATAAAGATCATGCTTGGTGAGTTGTAAATAACTTAAGCGAAAAATCAAAATCGAAATCAGTATGATCATCAGAATCAATGCCGTTATCGCACGATGCGTGATGAGTTGGATTTCTTGTAAATGATTTTTGATAGGTGTGTGCTTATACATTTTACAAAGTTTACCTTGTAAAAATGTTGAGTGCTAGCAATACTGGCAAGTTTATTTGGGGCATTCGATTTATAAAAATACAATGCCTGGTAATTAATGTATAGTGTTTAAACCTAATATGCTAGCATTCGCAATTATTTTTTATTAAAAACGAACAGTAATCATGGCGGCTTCACGAGTACAATCTGACATTGATCCAAAAAAGGAAAAAGAGACAATCGTCCCGCTAAGCATCATCAACGATATACAAGAGCTTGCAGGGGATGTCAAAATACCTGGCAATTTGGATAAAACGGTTTCTCTGCAATATAGACTCTTCTTTATTGTTAGAAAAATTAGACGAAAAAGATTTTGTCATCGCACCAACAGGTCATAAATTTAATTTAAAACCCTACCAAGCCGCATTAGCGGTCGATGATATGGAGATGGCTCGGAGGATTCAAGACTATTTTTTTTTAAAACTGGCAAATAAAGAAGAAGCGGATAACCAATATGAAGAACAATGTTATCCTCCAAAGGAAATGCTAGAAATAGAAGAAAAAAAATGGACTCGCATTTCAAATCAACTCGATAACTTAGCCAATGTTATTCTTGATAGAAAAGAGGATATCATATCAAGGCCTGACTACGTCCCCACTGTGAAAAAAGGGTCTATAGTTGAGACAGAGCTGATTAGATTTTGGGGGTTATTGGGTGCAACCCGAGATGATATTATAACAGCGGGGAAAAGACCTTTTGATGCTAATCTACTTTTAAAAGCTTTGCAGATATTAAGCGTTCGTTTTACTTTTAAGGATGATTTAGATCCCAGGACATTATTATTTTGGCAAAAAGTCATTGGCTATGAAGGTATTCAACGTTTTATGCCAGTTAATTATGTTCAAGCTTACCGTGGCGGGCTAACTATAACGGCTGAAAAATTGAGAAATGATCGGCTTCAAAATCGTGATACTTGTTTTAATATTATACGTGATATTAATTTGTTGGCGTCTTCCCTGGATTTTTATCCTCTCCAGGATAGAGGGGTTGTTGGTTTCAATTTTGGACTTTGGTCGTGTGGCGGGTTAGGTTTGGGGGGCTGTGTGGCGCTGGCGGGGCGGGAAAATCTTGAAAAGCTTATGTCAATCAAAAACAAAAAGCTTGCAGAACTTATGCCACGCCGAGAATATCGAACCTGAGTCGTTGATCTAAAATTAAAATCGATAACCAATCGTAAGCAATAAAGGAACAGTTATCCCTGAATTGTGAGCACTTAAACGACAGTTAGAATAATGTAGTGCGCTAAACGTCGTAAAGAATCGTTGTTCAGCACCATATGCGAGCCCAATTCCTAATTGATCTTGGAAAGTAAAATGAATACCTTGATTGCGTTTTCCCATCTGAGTTTTATCGATATAGGATAAGCCGATACTGGCTTCAATATAAGGTGATACTTTTGTTGATCTTACAAGGAAATAACGAAAGTAGGGAGCGACAGAAAAAATATTGACACTTTGACCTTCACATTTTTTATCTATCCACCAGTGACTAAAACCCGCATCAAAATAAACACTGTAGTGAGACCAAACAAATGCTTTGGGTTGATACGTGATCGCGGCTCGATAGCCATGATCTAAATCATCCGATACCACAGCAGAAGCAAGACTCACTCCAAAATCTGACGCATGCAGGGAACTGAAACAACATAATCCGATAAGCATTAACACAATTTTTTTAATCACTAGTGTCATCCTTAACACACATGAAATTATCTAATAGAATGCTTATTGATGAGTTAAATGTCAATTCTTTCAAGATCCTAAACTTGCCAATCGTGAACTACGCTAAAGTGTTATGCTTCCAACACTATGCGGCTATGCGTAGTTGCTAATATTGTAAATTAGTACAAAAATTAACAACAAAAAAACTATGATCCTAGATTAGAAAACCCAACTCAGAGAATCTGGTTTACTGGTGAAGCATTAGGTTGAATTTAAACATAATATACAATAGCATCCATTTCTTGTTCTTTAAAACAAAACGAAGAGATTAATTATGCCAACTCCTACAGAAGCAGAAGAAACGAAGAGAATTAAAAAATTTTTTGAAGAAAGAGAAAAGGCCGAAGAAATTGCGAAAAATAAAATAAATCAATTTCTTAAAGAAGATAAAATCTCTGCTGCTTTGGAAATTTTACAGCCACCCATTTATGATGATTATCACGGTGGAAGATTCTTAGACATCATTTCCTCACATGTTCAAGCCAGAACGGAACAATTACTTAAAGCCAATGAAATTGAAAAAGCATTAGATGGTTTGAAGCTATTATTTAAATTTGTGCGCCAAAAAAAAGACTTTTATCTGTAATTTGAAGAGTTGATTGTCAATTGAATTTTATGAATTTGTTTCTTTGATAGATTCAATATTTTATTCTTGAAATAGGATTTCAGGTTCAGCAATTACATGTTCTCGCCAGCCTAAAATATTCTGCGAAATTAATTTTTGTAAGAATGACAAATGTTCGTCAGTATCATTTAAAGCAGGAATATATTGAAAAGATTTACCACCGGCTTTAAAAAATTGTTCTTTGGCACGTATCGCGATTTCTTCCAGTGTTTCCAAGCAATCGACAGGAAATCCAGGACAGACAACATGAATATCCGTGATTCCCTGCAAGGGTAGTTCTTTAAGTCGTTTGTCTGTGTAAGGAGTTAACCATTGAGCTCGTCCGAGACGTGATTGAAAAGCGACCGACCATTGCTCATAAGGTAGTTTTAATTTGCTCGCTATTAATTGAGCTGTGTGTAAACATTGTTGTTGATAGGGATCACCTCGATCAACACAGCGTTGCGGAATGCCGTGAAAAGAAAACAATAAATGTTTGATAGTATGTTTGGAAATGGAATGACACATTGCATTGATATAATTCATATCATCCGCATAATCACGGATAGTACGAATTTCTGGTATAACCCGCCAAGTTTTTAATACGGCTGATATTTGATCCATTGTCGCAGCCGTCGTTGTGCCGGAGTATTGAGGAAACATCGGTAACACTACTATTTTTTTAACATGTTGTGAACGCAATTTTTCCAGCGCAACTTTGATAGAGGGATTACCATAATGCATGCCGATTTCTACAGGAAGTTTTAAACTATTTGATAGTTTATTAGCAATTTGCTCAGATAAAAAAGATAAAGGCGACCCTTGTTCAGTCCAAATCATTTCATATAATTTTGCCGATCGTTTTGGACGAGTTTGTAAAATTATCCCATGCAAAATTGGCCACCACAAGAATCGAGGAATTTCAACCACTCTGGGATCCGATAAAAATTTACGTAAATAACTCTTCACGGATAACGGTGTGGGTTGTTCAGGTGAGCCAATATTTGATAATAAGATTCCGATATCAGGATTTGTCATTTTTAAAACCTATAGCGGTTAATCGATCTTTGATATTGGGGTGCGTTGAAAAGAGGTCGGCAACGGAAACTTTAGGTTCGATTCCAGCTTGAATTGGATCAAAAATATAAGCTTCTCGACGGACATTTTCATGTCTAGTTTTTCCATAAGCGTTTTTATATTCATCGCGGTGCTCATCATGATCACCTTGAATTTTTAACAAAGCAGAAGCCAGTGGTTTATTGTCACGAAGAAGTTCGACAGAACCAGCATCAGCCATGTATTCTCGAGTTCGGCTTAAGTAGAGTAAAAGGAGTACATTAATAATAGGTAAAAGATAGCGAAGCAAAATGATGATGAAGATTAATCCACCACCTCGACGATCATTTGAGCTGCGTCGTCCATAGACTGCATTATAAAAGAATAAATCTAAAACGATAAGCATTAAATTAGCTAGCAAAGAAGCCATAAGTGTCAATTTGATATCTAAATGACGAATATGACTTAATTCATGAGCCATAACTGCTTGCAATTCATCACGATTTAATTTTTCCATTAAGCCGCGAGTAATGGCAACCATGGAAGATTTTTCGCTGTAGCCACTGGCAAACGCATTCATATAGTTTGCATCGATAATAAAAACTTTTGGCATGTAGCGTAAACCGGCCGCAATTTTGACTTCTTCAACAACATTATATAATTGTTTTTCTTGCGTTGTTTTAGCAGTTTCAGGTGTAATTTCGCGATATTCAGTGCCCAATAACATGAGTTTATCATATAGAGAAAATGTCACTAAAAGAGAAATGCCTGCAACAGCTAACATGACAACAGTCGCGAGAGGAAAAAATTGCAAAGTAACCAAATTCAAAAAAATTTGTTGCAACGGTAATTGAGGAAATTTCTCCGCATCGACATAAGTATCAACTAGCAAACCAAGACATAAATAAATCGCAAAAAAAATCATTATTACAATGACAGTTCTACGATTATTGCTGCGTAGGCTTTTACGCCAATCTCCTGCGCTTTGTATGTATTGATCTAATTGATTCGACATTTTATAACTTCACAGTATAACTTTCTTGCTCCGCAATTTTAGCTTCACTTAATTGCCAATAAGGGAAATCAAAATTTAATTTGCCAGAAAATAAAGATACAATCATTGATGTGAAAAAGGATTTTTTGGTTGCATTATATTTTTCAACGCTATCGTTATAAGCTTGTTTTGCAAAAGCTAATTTATTTTCTGTGCTGACAATTTCTTCTTGTAATTGTAGAGCATTTTCATTTGCTTTCAGTTGAGGATATTGTTCAAACACGACGTTAAGATTAGAAGCAATTTTGGAAATTTGATTTTCCGCATCGATACGCCCTTGTTCATTGCCACTCGCATGGGCTTGTTGTGCTTGATTGCGAAGAGCAACGACGTCTTTTAAAGTGGTTTGCTCATAATCCATGTATTTTTTAACAACATTGATGAGAGATTCAAATACCTTAAATCGACGATCCAATTGGATATCGATTTGTTTTTGATTATTGCGAACCGCTTCAATTAAAGCAATTAAGCCGTTATAAGTAATAACAATAAATGCTGCTATTACAACTAAAATGATGAGAACAATAATACCAATACTCATGATAGGTATACTCCCTATATAATCTATGCATATTATAACATTGAAATGTTGGAAAGGAACGTATGTCCGATTTTACTTTGAACTTAACGCCGAAAGTTTATCAATATTATCAAGAAGTTACATTACGCGAACCTGAAGCGTTACAAAAATTACGTGAACAAACGCATAAAATGAGCACTTCGCGCATGCAAATATCGCCTGAACAAGGTCAATTTATGCGTTGGCTAGTCGAGTTAATGCAGGCCAAGAAAACCCTCGATATTGGCGTTTATACAGGGTATAGCGCTGTGTCTGTTGCTCTTGGTTTACCGGAGGAGGGTAGAGTAATTGGCTGTGATGCTAATGTAGAATGGACCAAAATTGCAAAACGATTTTGGGAAATGGCAGGTGTTGCTAATAAAATTGATTTACGTTTAGGGCCTGCTACAGAAACATTACAAACTTTATTAGATAATGGCGAAGCCAATACTTTTGATTTTGCCTTTATCGATGCGGATAAGAAAAATTATTCGAATTATTATGAACTCTGTTTAAAGTTACTACGTGCAGGAGGTGTGATTGCTATTGATAATGTATTATGGAGCGGAAAAGTTGCTGATCCTAATATTAATGACCCCAATACGATTTTCATTCGAGAATTGAATACAGCGATTTTAAAAGATGAGAGGGTGTCTTTGAGTATGTTGCCTATTGGGGATGGTTTGACTCTGGTAAGAAAAAGATAGTGCAGTAAATTATCTCGATTATAAATCTAATTATGTTTAGGACTTTCAGGATTAGGTGTTTCAGAATCTCTAATTTCAGGATTTTCAGGGCTTAATG
>JANWKO010000075.1 GCA_025451335.1 Gammaproteobacteria bacterium | reverse complement strand
CATTTCTGCGCGTTATGAACGGACATCAACTATTGTGACAAGCAATCTTGATTTTAGTGAATGGGGAAGTGCTTTCCCAAATCAATTATTAGCAGCTGCTACACTTGATCGACTTCGCCATAATGCACATCGACTTATACTAGAAGGAGCTAGCTATAGAGGACAAGATACTCTTCCGCGAAAGAAACCAGAGAAAAAATAATTTTAAATCTGTTTGGCCATTCAGTTCATTAAAATGGCCAAACTAAAGTGATACAGTGAAAACTATCAGCTATGTAATGACTTTCCGAAGAAGGACTCAAATTCCCAGATTCAGGTTTTACCTTGGCCCGAGATATTCTGCTATCAAATTAAGAGAAGTTTGTGGAAAAAGTCTTTTTTGTGTTGGATTTTTAAAAAAATCGAACATTGCGAATTTACGCATTTCTGCATCTAGCGATTGTTTTGGCTGTTGAGTTGCAATTTTGCTCTCTTGAGAGGATGCTTCGTGAGTCTTTTTTTGCTCGTCTGGACTTTTACATTTATGCACATAACAATTTAGAAACATTTGCGCTGGTTTAGAACCTGCTTGAGCAGACCAATTCAAATAATCCAAAGCACCCTGCTCAGCAGATTCTTCATTTATACAATGTCCTATATCCAGATACCATATCACACCCAAAAGACCCATTATATCTGAACCTTGGCATGCCTTGGCCTCTAGTGAGTATCTAGCTTCCCAACTATTGCCTATTTGATCTTGCAATAAAAATTTAAACAAAGCATCTAGTAAATCTTTATTATCAGTAGAATCCAAATATTCAATAAATTGTAATAATTGTTCCAGTCTAATTTGATCATCATTTACTTGTTTCAATCTATATTTAACCATTTTACTAAAATTTCTTCGCCACTCTGAATTGCCAGCGACAAATTCTTCAGCAGCTTTATACAAATAACAACTAATAAATTCATTTGAAATATTCTCTGTGTATACCCAGTCGCCAAGCTGGTGATGTTTTGCTACACGTGCATTTTGTAGATCAATGAAACATTTTAAAGCCTTTTCAATATTTACAGGTGTACCTAATCCATGTAGATGACACAATCCTAAAAGACGATAACAATTACCTTGATGGTCTGAACAAGGTTTAAATTTTTTAAAAGCTAAATCTGCGAGTACAGGATTCGCTTTTAAAATATCGCGAATTCCATCAATATAGGGATCCGGAGAAAAAACAACTACGTCTGTATACTCCCTATCTGACGGCCACTCATAATATGGCAATAGATCACAATAACTTTTGCATAATTCTGACAGCTTACGCCTGACGTGGAATGATATTTTCATTTTTTCACCATAGATTACTTGATAGGCGCTTATTGTGCCTTAATTGTGAGCAAAGGCCAAATAGAATAGAATTTTTTCCAATTGAACTTGATAAATATTTAAATTTAGCTAAAAATAAACGCCGTTTTGATATGCTTTTTTGCCACTCAAGTGGTCCCATTAAAGTGCTAATCAGTGGTCCCTTTAGGTTGCTAATTGACAAGTAACACTTATTAAGTGAAAAGTCTCAGGTTTATGACGAATTTGACTTCTCGTCTCTAATTTTTTTGTTTTTTTCGCCATCGTACAAATTCCGATAACCGCAAATGATATCTAGCTAAGGTTCCTTCATGTAATCGACGTAATTCATCATTTATTAACGCCTGTACATTTTCTCTATCAACCATTTCCACGTGTTTATTTACCTGATCTTGAATAATGAGTAGTGAGTCATCCTCGGGATTAGTAACCACATCATGAATAATTTTTTTAATGATTTCTCGATAGCGCAATCTCAGGGGATCTGGTTCTGTTAAAGTCTGTTTAATGGCTATATATTCTTGAGTCGAACGTTCATAAGACCAGATAAATAAATCACGTAATAATTCAATACGGGTTAGTTCATAAATGCCTAAGATAGATTTCGTATACGCTTTTTCAGTAACACCTAAGAAAGTAAGAGGACAGAGATTATGACGTATAAGAGAAATATTCGCAGCAAGACGTGACGTACGTTTATTGACGTCGATAAAGGGTTGTAAATAAGGAATGTGAACCATCACAAAAAAAGCTTGCTCAAAGGGGTTTTGAATTTGGCTTGCCTTAGTCAGTAACAAATCGAACATTTCTTCAATTTGTTGAGGAATAGCCAGCGGATGAAATACACTTTTGTTAATTTCAACAGCTTGTTGTCGTATTCGACCTTCATCTGCTGGATTAGCTAAGAGATTTTCTGATAATGCACTATGCAAATTTAAAAAAGTATAGCGATTAAAAAAAATAGTATCTTTAGTGTTTATAAGTAATTCAATCGCTGATTTATGATTTAAAATCATTTGCGTTTCAATAGCACCTTTTCCATGCGCAATTTTTCCATGCTCTATAAGTCGTTGAGTATCAAGCAATGAATAGGTATTTCCTTCAAGCTGACTGGATGCCCAGGATAAATCAACCAAGAGACGTCCTAAAATATTACGCTCATAAGTACCTGCTAGTTTATTGGGACCAAGATCGCCCATTTTTTGTAATTGATTGCGTAAAGGAAGAGTTAAATAGAACGTTTGATTAGGAACGTAGCTATCTAGAAAATCAATTTGATATCCGACAGGTTTACGTTCAGTTACAGGTTTGTCAACATATGCCAAAATATCAAGGCTATCTGGTGAGAGTGGGATATTCGCAGGAAAAATTTTTTCACTGGGTGGGGCAGCAGCCAAACAATAGCGTCGCGCACGTGCTTTACCTATACTAATAAGTTGTCCCCTAGCAACCAATTGATTAATCCAACGCTGGGCTGTTCGTTGACTAAGGGTAGGGTGTAATTCAAGCAATTCTCTTATCGTGTAGCCGTTAAGAGCATTTTTAAAATCGTTTAATAATTCGCTCGGATTTGACATGGCGCGGTTCTTCCTTTATATGGCGCTATTATGGCGCGATTTTTCGCATCGCGCCAGTTATTTGGCGCGATTCTTCCTTTTTATGACGCTCATGGCGCGATTATGTGCTTTTTATGCGCAGTATTTTTGAAAACATGAATAATCCAAGAATTTATTCTAAAAATTTGACTAAAATGGTCAGTATAAGCAAATTTATAACATTAAAAGATAAGCGGCTTTAAAAGCTTTATATGATTAAAAAGTTGGAGTGTTAGAGGTATTGTACGAGAATACGATTTAAATCAATATCAGCAGTAAAAATAGAAAGTTCATTACGAACTGCAAAAGCACAATGAAATCAATGGTGGAACCTTGAATTCCTTTGGCATGACATTTATTAAAATACTCATTGCTAACACAGTGCATGGAATATGGATGCACATTATACATTTACGATGAGCATTTCAGTGTCATCGATGGATTGCTTACCGGAAATACCTGCGCTGAGTTAATTACTTAAAATAAAAAAAAATCCCTGCAAAAATGGCAGGGAAGATAAAAGTGTAATTACTCCTCAACTTTAATATGAATTTTTGTGACTTCCGCTGTATCTTTTTTTGGAATCGTTATCTCTAAAACGCCATATTTTGATTTTGCAATAATATGCTTACTTTCAGCAGTGGTTGGTAAAGCGATCTGACGATAAAATTTTCCTTGCATGCGTTCTTTGCGATAAAATGTCCCCTTTTTCTCCGCAAATGATTCTTCGCGTTTTCCTTTCAAAATCAACATATTATTTTCCAAACTAATTTCTATATCTTTTGGATCAACACCTGGTAAATCCGCTGTAACAAAAAATTTATCGTATTCTTCCTCTATGTCTACAGCAGGCAGCCATTGATTGCTTAAAACATGTCTAACATCCAAATCCATGGAACGTTGCCATAAGTTTTCCATAAAATGGCGCATATCATTCATTATCTTTGCAGTTTCATAAGGTATTAATGTAGCCATATAGATTACCTCCTAACATAGCTCAAATTTATAGATCACCTCCGATATAAGTCAAAGTTGGTAACTTGTTAATTCTCCTATAAACGAAATGAAACTAGTCACGGTACTATTATTATAATAATAAGCTGTATAATTTTCAAGCAGCTAAAGTTTTTTAACTCTTTGATTTATAAAATGTTTTATATCTGCTCATAAGTAATTGAATTTTGTAAAAAATACGAGGTTAATGTAAGTCATCGAAAATTGTTAGAACATAATTCTAAACTTATTGCCAAAATTATTAATTATTAAAAGATAAAGCGAAATTCAATCTTTCATATTGCGATCAATCTCAAGACAGTCAGATTCAACCTTTAATTTATTGGGGTTTTATAATTTGACAAATTTATTTTTCACTAAATACGACAATTTGTTGCTAAGTCATTGTTTAAAAGAGAAAAATTCTAAACGTATTCGCGATGGAAATTTAAATTTTGTCTCCTATACTTAAATTAGCTCAATTTATAAACAAGGAGTAACCAATGAGTGCAAATATTGCGGGTTACACAACAAACATTGCAGGTTATACGATAAGCGAACAACCACTCTATGAAACTCCAAACACTATAATTTTTACTGCGGTCCAAAAAAGTAGTCAACTTCCAGTGGTAATCAAAATTTTACGCTCCGAAAACCCAACGGAGGATGCCATATTAAAATTCAAACATGAATATGAGATTACAAAATTGTTAGAATCAGATAATACAGTGCACCCCTATTGCTTAGAAAAATACCACCATAGTTTCGCAATGATATTAGAAAATATTGCTGCTCCTTCTCTTGCAGAAGTGTTATCAAAACAAAAAAAGTTTAAACTTCAAGAATTTTTAGAAATAGCAATTTCAGTTACAGAAGACTTAGCTTTTATTCATCAACAAAGCATTATTCACAAAGACATCAACCCATCTAATATACTTTATAATCAAAACTCTAAAACCGTGAGAATAATTGATTTCGGTCTCTCAGCTTCACTTCCCAAAGAAAAACCCATGATAATAAGTCCAAATGTATTAGAAGGAACTTTAACTTATATATCACCTGAGCAAACAGGCAGAATGAATAGAGGTATTGATTATAGAACAGATTATTATTCATTAGGAGTAACATTCTATCATATGCTAGTTGGATCTCCTCCATTTGTCTCTCAAAATTCCATTGAATTAGTTCATGATCATATTGCAGTTATCCCCAAAGCGCCCAATGAAATAGATCCTAATATTCCTAAACCAGTATCTGACATAATAATGAAGTTATTGTCCAAAACACCTGAAGAACGTTATCAAAATGCAAATGGAATTATATTTGATCTAAAAAAATGTCATAAACAATTATGTGAAACCGGAAAAATCGAGTCATTTATCTTGGGAGCTCAGGATATCTTTAGTCGATTTCAGATTCCAGAAAAGCTGTATGGCAGACAAAAGGAAGTTGATAGTTTAATGCAAATTTATAATAAAGTAATGCATGGAAATGTAGAGCTCATGCTAGTTTCGGGCTATTCAGGAATTGGTAAATCAGCATTAGTAAGTGAAGTGCATAAACCAATTGTCGAAAAACATGGATATTTTATTTCAGGAAAATTTGATCAATTTAAACATAACATTCCATACGCGGCTTTGACTCAAGCATTCGTTGAATTCGTTGATCAGATTTTAACAGAAGGTGAGGAAGCTATCGAAAACTTTAAAGAAAGAATTTTATCTGCAGTGGGTGAAAATGGCAGCATTCTTATAGATGTTATTCCTAATTTAACTGCAATTATTGGTGAACAACCTCCAGCTGCTGAATTGGGTCCTACCGAAAGTCAAAATCGATTTAGTTATGTATTTCAAAAATTCATAACAGCATTAGCTAATCCTGAGCATAGTCTTGTAATATTTTTAGATGATTTACAATGGGCAGATTTACCTTCGTTAAAAATGATAGAAACATTATTAACAACACCAGATTGCCAATATTTGCTAATAATTGGAGCGTATCGTAGTAATGAGGTAAATGAAGCGCATCCTCTCATGATGTCTTTAGCAGAATTAAAAAAACAAAATATTACCTGTGAATCAATACATTTAGGGCCTTTAGCAAATGAAGATGTTGCTGAATTAGTTGCTGATACATTACATCAAGATAAAAAATCCATTAAACCTCTTTCTGAAGTTTGTTACAAAAAAACGGAAGGAAATCCATTTTTTCTTATTCAACTACTACAAACTCTATATAAAGACCAATTGATCGAATTTAATAACGCTAAAAATTCGTGGGAATGGAGTATTGAAAAAATCGAACAGAAGAAAATTTCTGACAATGTGGTTGAGTTAATGGTTGATAAAATAAAAGAATTATCTGAAAACGCACAAAATATATTGAAACTAGCCGCATGCATTGGCGCACAATTTAATTTAGATATATTATCAAAAATTTCTGAGAAATCGATTGAAGTTCTACTTATGGATATACAAGAAATACTAAAAGAAGGTTTTGTTATAGCTCATGGGGATGCATATCGCGCAGTGAATTATCATTTTGCCCACGACAGAATTCAACAGGCTGCCTTATCGTTGCTATCTGAAATAGAAAAAAATGTTATCCATATTAATTTGGCAAGATTAATTTTAGGATCCACAAGTGATGATAAATTAGATGAAGTCATTTTCGATGTGGTAAATCATTATAATACAGCAATCGAACAGGATATACCATCAATGATTGATACTGAGGAGAAAAACAAAATTTCTAAGTTAAATTTGCGCGCATCAAAAGCGGCAAAGACAGCAGCTGCATTTGAACCAGCGTTAAAATATGTAGAATATGGTCTAAAATGTGTTGATGACAAAGCATGGGAGAAAGATTATAAGCATAGAATGGATTTGCAAGCAGAAGCAGTAGAAAATGCATATCTTTGCTCAAAATTTACTGATATGGAAAAATTCGCAGAAATTGGATTAAAAGAATCGAAGAGTGTATTTGATGAAGTAAAAATTGTTAAAACTAAAGTATTTGCATATATTGCTCAAACCAAACAAAAAATGGCTGTGGATACTGTTTTAGATGTTTTAACGAGATTAGGAGTTAATATTAATAAAAAAGCTAATAAACTTCACATAATTGCAACAATCTTCAAAATTAAATTCTTACTTCTGGGTAAAAAAATCTCTGAACTAATTAATTTAAAGAAAATGGAAGATCCACGAAAGATAAATGCAGTCAATTTAATGGCTATTGCTGCTTCTCCGGCTTATCAATCGTATCCAAATTTATTACCGATTTTAGTTTGTCAGAATGTCATTCTCTCTATT
>JANWKO010000074.1 GCA_025451335.1 Gammaproteobacteria bacterium | reverse complement strand
GTCACTTCGTTAGTAGGAGATGTTAATTCGAGAAATGAAGCCACAATTTTGATAGAAATTACAGAATCTGTTCCAGGTGTTAAAGATGTGAACGCTTCTCATCTCACAATTAATGAAGATTATAAATTAAATAAAGATGAAATTATTACCGCAAAAATAAAAGGCGCTTTTATTCGTGAAAAAATTTATGGAGAAATGATTGCTAATATTCCATTTGATATTAAAACAGTTGATGGCTTAGTTCATTTAGATGGAAAAGTCAAAAATAAATCTAAACTTGAAGATGCTATCACAGTAATTCGTAATATTAATGGAGTTAAAGATGTGGCATCTCAAATTACGATAATTGACGATAATGCTTAAATTTAGCATAGCTCATGGATGATCTATAAAAGCATTGATCCCACGATAAATATGAAGAATAGCCAGCTGAAAAGGCAGATTGATATTATTCTGATTGATTCTAAGTATGGCAATATATCTAGATGAGAAACTTCTTTGATATAAGCAGCAGCTGAACTCTCAAAGCGTTTACGAATTATTTGATCAATACAATCTCATCAAATTAAAATGTTGCTTTATATTTTATTATGTAAGACTATAATAAATTTAAGAATAATAGGGAAATGATGAGCCATATTAGAGGAAGTTACAATTCAAATAATCTAGCAGCTATTGCCATTGCAAATCCACATCTCATTATTGTGATCTGTCTTTTTATTATTATATTAGGATCTCTGGCGATAGTTAAATTACCCAAAGATTTATTACCTTCTGCCAATCTTCCCGCTGTCCAAGTTATTTCTTTTTATCCTGGCATGCCCGTTAGAGATGTTGAACAAACTCTTACTGCCCGATTCGAACGAAATACCGGTCAAGCAATTGGTATGGAAAGGCAAGAATCTAAATCATTGGTTGGCGTGAGTATTGTAAAAAATTTTTTTACGCCTGAGACAGATCAAAATTTTGCAATCTCTCAAACCACTTCATTAGTAATGTCTGTTTTGGGACAACTTCCACCTGGGACATTGCCGCCTTATATCGTTCCGTTTGATCCCATGGCAGCAGTTCCCCTTGCATTAGTCGTTGTTGGACAAAATAATAAAACTATCGAACACATATACGATACCGCACGGTACGAGGTACGTAATATTATTCAAGCTGTTCCAGGCGCAATGGCGCCTACTGTAATGGGCGGTACGTTACGCGAAATAGTTATTTTTCTCGATCCACAAAAACTAAATTATTATAATTTTTCTCCCGTAAGCGTTCTTAATAGACTATCGCGTCTAAACACTTTTATTCCGTCAGGTGATGTTAAAATTGGTAATTTCGATTATCAAATTGAAAGCAATGCTATGGTTCAAAATATCAAAGAAATGGATAATTGGCCATTGCGCGCTGAATACGGTGTTCCGGTTTATCTGAAAGATATTGGTCATGCAGAAGATTCGGGGTTAATTCAAACGAATGTTGTTTTAATCGATGGTAAAGAACAAGTTTATGTGCCAGTGTATCGTCAACCTGGCGGAAATACGATTCGAGTTGTAGATAATGTAAAAAAAGCTATTAAAAAACTTGAACAAGTATTGAGTGCCACTAATCCAACTCGGCTAGTATTGATTGCAGATCAATCTTTTTTTATTCGACATGCAATTGACAGTATTGCTGAAGAAGCCTTATTGGGTGGCGGATTAGCTGCATTAATGATTTTTCTTTTTTTAGGAAATCCTCGAGCGACATTCGGTATTTTACTTTCATTACCTCTTTCTCTTCTCGCTGCTTTTATTGGATTACAAGTATATAACCAATCAATTAATGCAATGACACTCGGAGGACTCGCCTTATCGATTGGGGTGCTTGTCGATAATTCAATAGTTGTATTGGAAAATATTAGTAAAAAATTAGAAACGGGTACAACTTCGCGACTAGCCGCGCTTGAAGGAACCTCCGAAGTCGCCATGCCCGTCTTGGCATCTACTTTAGCGACACTTATTGTTTTATTTCCTGTTATATTTTTAACAGGTATCGTAAAAATTCTTTTTACAGCATTAGCAAAGGCGGTCATTTTTGCCATGATAGGTTCTTATATCGCCGCTATGACAGTTATGCCATTATTTGCATCGAGGTATTTACATCCTGTATCTGTTTACAAACTTCCACGTTTTTTTATATGGACTCATAACTTAATTCACAATTTGACAGAGTTTTATGGAAAAGCACTTTTGTTGGCGCTCAATTATAGGATAACAGTATTAATTTCTGTTCTCAGTTTCTTTATTTTGGGAATAGCATTGACACCATTAATTGGCACGGAACTTTTTCCCAGAGCCGATGCTGGGAGTTTTACTCTAGATGTGAGATTGGCATCAGGGACACGTGTTGAAGTAACAACAGCTTTCGCTAAACAATTTGATAAAAAGATACGCGAATGGATTGATCCTCATGATCTTAAAATGATATTAGCTAATGCTGGCATTGGCTATGGATTTCCAGCTGCATTTACGCCGAATGTAGGCACCCAGGATGTTTTTTTTGATATTGAATTAACACCTGATAGATATCATACATCCCAATATTACGCGAAAATTATACGTGAGCATGTCCGTAAGGAATTTCCACAAGTTCAAATGGGTGTGGAATTGGGCGGCTTATTAACCTCAGCGCTCAATATGGGACAAAAAGCTCCAATTAATATAGAAATTGAGGGGCCTCTTCTCAGCACATCTTATAATATAGCAAATCACCTGGCTGAAAAAATAAAAAAATTACCCGGCGCAGTGGACGTACGTGTTCAACAACGTTTTGATGATCCTTTGATTTATGTTGATATTGATAGACAAAAAGCCATGGATTTAGGCGTTTTTACCGATGAAGTAGTCAAAAATATTGATAGCGCCGTGACAGGTAGCTCTACCTTTGATACTCACAGTTTATGGGTTGATCCTAAAACAGGAATAGATTATTTTCTTGCCGTCCAACTTCCACAAAAAGAAGTTTCTTCCTTTCAGGAACTTGCAAACATTCCTGTAAAAGGTTTTGAACGAGAAAGAGTTTTTCCATTAAAAAATATCGCCACCATTACAAAAACCACCGGATGGACTCAAATTAATCATGTTAATTTTAGACCGGTTATTAACATCTATCTTGATGCGCAAGATCGCGATATTGGTGGTTTATCAAATGATGTATTCAAAATTATAAATCAAGCAAATATTCCGGAAAATTATTCGGCAAATATACGTGGTGAAATCTCTGAAATGAAAAATTCAATACAGTCTTTAGGAGGAGGATTTATTTTGGCGGCTGTATTGGTTTATCTCATATTGGTCATACAGTTCCGTTCGTTCTCATTACCATTAATAATCATGGTTTCTGTACCATTAGGACTCGTCGGGATTATTTTAATGTTGGTATTAACAAAAACTTACTTTAGTATTCAGGCAGCGATTGGGGCAATTTTTATGATTGGTATTGCTGTTGCTAATGGTGTCTTGTTAATTGAATTTATCATCCATCATACAAAACAACATGAAGAAATTAATCACGGAATTGTGGCAGGGGCGAAAGTCCGATTACGACCGATTATAATGACCTCATTGGCCGCAATTTTGGGGTTGGTGCCAATGGCAATCGGACTGGGTCATGGTTCCGAAGCTAACATTCCACTGGGTCGAGCTGTTATAGGCGGCCAATTAGTTTCGATGTTTCTCACCCTATTTGTGGTTCCGGTCCTTTATCGTTCATTTGTAAAAAAACCACTAAATAATGATAAAGGTGTCAAATGAGAAAATTGTTATGTTTATCAATTTTCTTAATGATGTTTTCAGTGAATATTTTGGCTGCTGAAAAGCGAATCATGTCAATTGACGAAGTCATGCATCTTGCTGAGATAAATAGTCCTCAATTATCGGCAGATCGATTTAGAGAACTCGCGGCAAAAAAATCAGTGGATATTGCACGCGCAAACTATTTTCCAACTCTAAGCTTCGAAGCATTAGATAGTTCAGGATTTCCAGGATCATCAGCGGCAACGGGAGTGACTGGATTAATGGATTCACCTTATCGTAAAGGATTGACTGGAGGTTTAGTTGCAGAACAAATTGTGTATGATTTCGGTCGAACTTATTACGATGTTGAAGCGTCTAAACATGAATCAGAATATACGCAACAAAATACTCGAGTATCCATTTATCAAATAAAACAACTGGCTTTACAGACATTTTATGAATGTACTTTCTTTCAAGCGCAACAAAAAAAATGGGAAATATTAGCCAAAGAATCCTGTATCATCACCAAAGAAGCACAACATTTTGTCAATACTGGCCAGCGTTCCATTGTGGATAGATATTTATCAAAAGCCCAAACTGAAGAAGCAGAAACGGCACAAGCCTTCTATGCGACACGCGTGAAAGAATCGATTCATCGACTCGCAGTAATAATGGGAACAGGCGATGAAAATTTTACTTGTCCTTTCTTACCGCACCAGTTAACAAGCTCACTCAATCCTAATATCGGATTTGAGTCTAGCCCACTTTTAACTCGAGCGATCGTTGGTACCAAAGTGGCACAGTCACGATTAAAGCAAGAAAAAGCTAAATTTTTTCCTAAAATTGTCGCAGTAGCAAGCGCGGGAGAAATGTCAAGTTCTCGTCTGGAACCAAAAAAAGAATATGCTGCGGGTATAGGACTGATTTTTCCAATTGTTGATTTTCATATTACCGGTGAAATTCAGCGTGCAAAAGCGGTGGCATCTGCAAAGGCAAAAGATGTAGAGGCAGAAAAACAATACCTTGGTGAAATGAATGCAAAATATGACGAAATCATTAAATCTTCGCAAGTCAAATTAAAACATCTAAGTTATGAATATGAACTTGCAATTAAAGGATTTAAGGCGGCAAAACAACGTTATTTTTCACTCGAAGGAGATTTAATCGATCTCAGAGAAGCCTGGCGAAATCGAGCGCGGGTTGAAACTGAAGTAGATCAAACACGGACTCAATTGTTGCAAGCAAGTGGCTCTAAGGCTTTGTTAAATGGCGGAGGAGAATAACTAAAGAGAAGAAAGCAAAACTATTCCATTTGAAATGTTAGATTACTTCACATAAATCATCAGGCCATTCTCATGGTTTTTTTGGAGTTCTTTTAAATGAAAAATAGTGGAATCATGTGCGCCAAATAAAGCTTGACATGTCTTGCAGGTGAAAGTCTCTGCTGCAGAGGAAATAAGTATATATTTGTGTTAAGATAAGATAATTAACCTGTCGAGATTATTGAATGAAAAAGTTTTATGAAAAATACATGTTCGTAATTGGTGGAAGTGGTTCATTAATATTTTATTTACAAGCTATTGAAATATTCAATGAACAAAGTGCTGCCGCAGTATCATTATTAGCATTTGTTATTGGCTTTATTTCAGTTGCAAGTTGGATGGTTTATGGAGTTTTAATTAAAAATCGTGTTCTGTTTTTTTCAAATGTACTGGCTACTATTGGGGCACTATTGGTCGTCATTGGAATACTAATGTATAAAACTTAAAGTTATTTTTAATTTGCACTTCCACTTTTTCTAATAAAATCTTTCATATAGTATGATTATTCCGCTTTGATTTTTTTTATAATTTTCCAACCTAGAAACAACAAAATTATAATATCCACTACACTACTCAAGATAAAAATGAGTAAAATCTTTCATACTAAATTGAAATTATTTTTATCTATTTATTGGACTCCATTTATCTTAATAATTTTTTAAAAATGTTGACTCATTATTAAAGTACCGAATTTCTTAACATATTACATAAAAATTTTATGTGAATTCCAATAAAAATACCAAAACCATATCAAGCGGATTATATTCTCCTATTATTTATGACATTCCTTCAACCTTTAAACTATCAGTAGGAGAAAAATAACTTTCCTCGCAGAGATACTCCATTATCTTATCTATAGATTGCTCAATCGACATCAAAGATGTATCAATCGAGATTTCAGGTTGTTTTGGTGGTTCATATGGATCATCAACCCCTGTCATCCCTTTTATTTGACCTGATTGCGCTTTCGCGTACAAACCCTTAGGATCACGTTCAGAGCATAGCTTTAAAGGAGTAGATAAATAAATTTCAATAAACCCACCATATTGTGAAACTAATTTTCGAGCTTCCATTCTGGCTTTTTGATAAGGTGCAATTGCTGCGCAAATAACGATTCCGCCGGCCTTAGTCACTTCGGATGCAATAAAACCTAACCTATTAATATTTAAATCGCGATCACGGCGAGAAAAACCAAGTTCATTAGATATGATTCGACGAATGACATCCCCATCCAATAAAGTAATATTTATTTTTCCAAAGCTCATTAATTTAGCAATTAAAGCTTGAGCTAAAGTTGACTTACCTGAGCCAGACAAACCAGTAAAAAACAATGTTAATCCTTGCTTATGCCTCAACGGATAGGTTTTACGTAATTCTTCAATAATTTCCGGAAATGAAAACCAATCAGGAATGGGTTTTCTCATCATAAGCCGCTCACGTAACTCAGTGCCAGAAATTGTTAAAATGGTCTCATTCGGTTGTATTTCTTCTGGTAAACAATATATTTTTCGTTCTTTCACATACACCATTTCTGCAAATGGAATAATTTCAATTCCAAGTTCATTTTGAAATTCGCACACATACTTCTGAGCTGCATTTGGATCGTAAAAGGGTTTATTTTGCGAATCATTTCCTGGGCCTGCATGATCTCTTCCCACAATAAAATGCGTACAGCCATAATTTTTACGAATTATCGCATGCCATAATGCTTCACGCGGACCCGCCATTCGCATCGCCAAAGGTAGAAGACTTAATAATGCATTTTGTGAACAAAAATAATGCATTATTTTTTGATAACATCGAACTCGAGTATAACTATCAATATCACCCGGTTTCGTTAATCCCACGACAGGATGGAGTAAAATATGGCCATCGATTTGCTCTGCTGCACGCATAGTAAGCTTCATGTGCGCTTGATGCATAGGGTTACGAGTTTGAAAACCAATTATTTTTTGTAAACCTAATTGTGAAAATAATTGCTTAAGTGATTCTGGTGTGTGTCGTAATTCAGGAAAATCATAATGCTTTGGAACTTGTACAAGTTCCACAGGACCACCTAAATAAATACATCCTGCCTGATTAAACAAATAATCTACTGCAGGATGTCTAGTATCTTTTGTGCCAAAGACTTTTTGTGCTTCTATTTCTTTATTCGGCTTCCATTTGTCAGTGACACGTATGCGAGCTAAAAGTGTATTATCAATATCACATAATTCGATTACATCATTTAAACTCACTTTTTCTGCAAATTCTTCATTCACATCTAACGTTATGGGGATAGGCCAAATTTGACCCGTTGTCAGACGCTGATTCAAAACAACATTTTCATAATCATGATGTGAAAGAAATCCAGACAAAGGTGCAAAACCCCCTACCAATAACATTTCCAAATCACATCGTTGTCGTGGTGTCAAAATCCATTTTTGTTTCATTGCTTCTTCCTTAATATGCTTTTTAAATATAAGATAATACATAGAATAAATCTTTTCTAAAGTTAATGAAATATAGGATATAAATTTTTGAAGTGAATTTATTTAATCTATCTCATCTAAATAAACTCAACGCAACTCTATTTCTTTTTGTACATGACGGAGATTAGAAGTGAAGCTCTTATATCAAATTACAAATGCTTTAAATATTGGAAAGCAACCAACCTTACTTCATATTACTCACTGGAAAGCAGGAAGCCAATGGATTGAGAAAATTTTAAGAAAGTGTTCCCCAAAAAAACTGGTGCACCCTGAAATTGATATGTCACATTTTTTAAAAAAACCTGTTTTGAGCGGCAAGATTTACCCTACTCTATATATCACTTATCAACAATTCAAAACTGCAAAACTTCCAAAGCAATTCAAAAAACTTGTTATCTTTCGTGATCTAAGAGACACATTAATTTCGTCTTATTTTTCAATGAAAATTAGCCATCCAATTCTCAATCAAGATCATGTAAACTTACGAAACTTATTAACTAATTGCTCTCAAGAAGAGGGACTTATATTTTTAATAAATCATGGGCTACCCGATTCTGCCAACATACAACATTCATGGTTAGAAGCAGGCGAATCTTTCATTCGCTATGAAGATCTGCTTGAAAATGATCTTGAAATTTTAACACCTATTATTGCAGGGACCCTTAGACTTAATCAAAATCGATTTCAAGACATTATTCTATCGACTCGCTTTGAGGCCATTACTCATGGACGTAAACGTGGTGATGAGGATATCGTCATTCATGAACGTAAAGGTATTGCTGGTGATTGGAAAAATTATTTTAATAACAGAATTAAGAATGAATTTAAGGCAAAATACGGAGAGTTACTTATAAGAACTGGGTATGAAAAAGATCTTGCTTGGTAAATATAGTCAGTCATACTACTTATAGGTTAATGTTAATATCAAGCAAATTTGGATAGCTTAGCATCAAAATCAACACCCCATGCCTGACATAAGAATTGCTGGAGTTAATTGGTCTCTATTTAACGTGTAAGCTTTGTTCGCTGTAATGTCAACCCAATTTGTTAGTAAATCTGGCTGTTCTCCTTGACCTCTTGACCATGCTAGCACTCTGAAGTATTCCATATTCTTAGGAATATCTACCCTAATCTTTCCTACTCGCTCAAGAAATTGTAGTGAGTCTGGATTTAATTTTGCACCTTGCTTTATTCTATTATTATATTCTTTAATTTCTTTAACAGAACTTGCCCATTGAATCGCAATTCTGAATTTATTAATGTTAGAGGGATTTGCCACCTGATTATTCAGCACAAAAAAATCGGCAAATCCCACACTCGCAAATAATAGCGAGAAAAAAAACAATATGACTTTATTCATTTCCCTTTTCACTTATAGTTACTTAATGGTTATACCCTCTTGTGGAACACATATGGGATTTGGATTTAATTTTGGCGCTGTTAAAGGAAAAGTATTTTCAGCACTCAGAGTCGTTTTTTTACCTTTAATTTTGAAAACATCTTTAGGAATATGCACTGTAACATGTTGAATTTCATTGACTGCTTCGGCAATTTCGAAATCACCTACCATACTTAAGAATTGGTAACTTTCTTGGGGTGTAAACCCTTGCATGCGAACTAAAAAATCAATAGCGTTTCTAGATGCTAGCTTCATTGCCTCAAACAAATCCGTATTTAAACCAGAAATAATCCAATGAGTTGAGTTTTCTGTGATTGGCCAAGTAAATGCATCATTTCCTTTTCGTTTGGTTTTGTCAAAAACACCTTCTGCTTTAAGATCTTTTCTGACAATAAACTGCAAAGTAATCCCTTTATATGACGTTTCCAACGCTGTTACATCAAGTTCACCATTGCTCTGCATCGCGTGTGAATCACCCGTCCAGACTAAAGCTCCCTTTTGGAACACGGGAAGAAAAAGAATTGAGCCGGCCTGCATTTCAGGTTCATCTAAATTACCACCGAATGGTCCAGGTGGTACAGAGTTAAACTCTCCAGTGACCGGTTGTGCAGCCTTAGTATCAATATTAACAGGCCATCCTTTTGGCCAATCGTTAGGTGGAGCTACAGCTATGATTCCAGGGAAAGGTTTCAGTTGTAAGCAAACTCCCTTTTTGAACTCAGTTGTATTGTGCTTTTTATCAAACTTAAAATACTTAATTTGTGGCTTGGTAAATTCCGATAAAATTCCCGCCGTTGGGCTAAGGAAATTATATCCGAAATCATTCAATTCAATTTTCAAAATTCGAATTTCTAATACATCGCCTGGCTCAGCTCCCTCAACATAGACCGGCCCTGTTAGTGTGTGCATGCCGCGCCTTGCCTGAATATCATGTTCAGCATAAAACTTTGCCACACCTGCTGGCGTTGTTTTATTATAGACCATCACATGTAAGCAACTATTCCATGTTTCGAGTGAAACGATATCACCTGAATGAACTTTTACAACTGGTGGCTTATTTAGAGTGAAAAGTCCTAATGTTGTTGTTTCTGACGTGGCAGGAACATGATATGTATTTGCCAGTAAAATAGAAGCATAGGATGCAGCTACGAGTAGACAAGCTGCTATTATTTTTTTCATCATTTTCTCTCCTTGTAAAATGAATCTATTATATTATCAGCTTTCAAGAATAAATGAACAGGTAATATCGTTTGTTTAACTTTGCATGAATCCAGTTTGCTTGTTCACGATCAAAATGTAAAAATTAACAATCATCTAGAAACACATGGTTTATTAACTTATGAATCGTATTTCAAATGGATTTGTTTTCGTATTTATTTCATCCATATTCGTTTCTGCAGCACTCGCAGCTAGCGAAACAGAATCCACCACCATCAGTGCAAACCCGGCTGCTACTAATATTTTAGCAGGTTCTGGTGTAGTACAAAAAATTATGGAAAAACAGTTAGGTATTAAAAACAATCATGGAATTCGCATTGGCGGCGCCTGGATTGCTGATATTGATCAATTATTCATGGGAGGTGTTTCAGGGGCTGATCGATTCAGTGCAAACAGTTCTTTTCAACAGAGCTTTTCTATTGACGGTGAAAAAATGGCAGCATGGAAAGGCAGTTTATTTGACGCTGAATTATTGCAATTTAATGGCCAGAATACCAATGGCGACGCTGGGGTTGTGCAAGGATATAATAGCTTACCTGGATCACCACCACTAAACCGAACTGAATTATATCAATTATGGTATCGTCAAGAATTATTCGATAAAAAATTCATTTTTAGAATTGGCAAAACCGTACCGACTTATAATTTCAATAATATCGTTAAACCCGTACCCATTAGCCATCATAATATTCCTGCTATCACCAGTTTAATTTATACCCCTATTTTTGTTAATTCTACCATGCTAGGAGTATTACCTGGATATTATAATTCTGCATATGGACTTGAGTTGACCTTTGCGCCAACTAATGATTGGTACCTTTCTCTTGCAG
The DNA here is from genome assembly GCA_025451335.1 of Gammaproteobacteria bacterium. GTDB lineage: Bacteria > Pseudomonadota > Gammaproteobacteria > DSM-16500 > DSM-16500 > JAJPGW01. Next base: position 3,853 of record JANWKO010000074.1, on the reverse strand, counting down.
GTTACGACGGAAGTGGAGCGCAAGGTATACAAACCGGAACACACACTTGGCCTGTATTCAAAGGTTCTTATTTTTATATTAGTGAAACTGGATATTCCTGGCTACTTGGTAAAAATAAAAAACCGGGTAATTTTGCTATCGGTCTTTGGCATGAAGATGGTCCGATTAAAAATGGAGACCTGTCAGAAAAAAATGCTTCAGGTATTTATCTGTTTGGTTCACAACGATTGTGGTACAAACATCCCGGTGAAAATTACAGTGGAATTTCTTCATTTTATCAATACGGGATTAATAATTCTGGTGTATTACGCATGCAGCAATATGTAGGTGCAGGGTTAACTGCGTTTGGTTTGGTGCCAAATCGATTTGCAGATTCTTTTGGAGCAGGTTTTGCCTGGTCTTGGTTGAATCAAAGCATATTTCATCGTAAAACCGAATTAATGCTTCAAGGATATTATCAAGCAAAAATAATTAACAATGTTTATCTAGAGCCTGTTCTTTCTTACATACCATCGCCAGGTGATAATAAAAATTTACCTGCTGCATTGGCGGGTACAATACGTGCTGTCATTCTTGTTTAATAGCTTTAGGAACACCCATCAAACAAGATTCATTTGATTTATATGTTCATGATAATCATTCAGTTTTCCTTCTGTATTTTCTATTAACCTCTTCTTCCTAATCGCCAACCCCCAAATGTAACCCAGTACGTCTTCCACGGCCTTGAGGATCTTCAAAAAATTTATTATTTTTGCGAACAAGTTTCATGACCGGTGCTAGTAACATTTGCAGTATACCTGCACCAGTAGCTGCTATCGATAAGGATGGTTCACTTCCGATTTTCCAAGCGAGAGAATCAGGCCCAAAGAAACCTTCATCTTCAAGCGGAACGCGTACCGTATTCTTCTCGTTTAAATATTTATAACTTAAATAAGTCACAAATATTCCACTGACAACTCCAGAAATAATGGAAAAAGAAACACTTCCAATACCTTTATATAATGACGTAAATCCTGTAATACCCACTAATAGTCCTATAGAAAGGGCTTCTTTAATAAAACTTTGATCTTTTGGAAGCAGATGGACCGGACGAAATGCAGGACAGGAAAATAGGGAATGTGAGCCTGCGATATTCGGAACGGGATGAGGAGACTTACGATCATTCATTTGTTTACTCCATTAAGTTAGTTATTTTCGTCAAGAATCATCTATCATTTATTGAAACCTATTAATTCTAAATCTGGATTATAGTGGTAATAACAGGATTCTTGTCTTATCCTTCTGTAATGAATAATAACAGAGAAAATAATTATAAATAAACACTTCATAACTTTAATTTATTTTGTAATCGCTTCACCTTATTTTCACATTTATCAATATTTATCTGGACTCATAATGATCCTAATGATAATATGCGCGGTTTTTAAAATTAATGAGGAAAATTAAATGGCACGTACTACCGATACACAATTAAAGAAATTGAAAGAAGCAGTCATCACAGCTAAAAAAGAACTTAAGAAAGCGGAATCTAATTTAAAAACTTATAAGAAGTCCAAAAAGAGCGAACAAAAATCCACTGTCAAAGCAAAACCAAAAAAGAAGTCTAAGAAAAAATAGTTTCAGCCAACCAAAAAAACTATTAAATATATCTTGAAAACTTCGTAACAAGCTGTATTGTATAAACAATACAGCTTTTTTTCAGCTACAAAGCTTTGTTTAACATTGTTTGGATTCATTAAATAACACAAAATAGATATTAATACAGGATAATTTAAAGAAACTGTAAGTGTACGTGGATTATTGTATATGTTGAATAAAGAATTATTATTAACTGGAAAATTCATACAATTAGAGCCTCTGCAAGAGGAACATCGCGAATTACTTAGATTGCTTTCTCGAGATGAAAAAATATCAGTTTATTCACCGGCATTAAAGCTAAAATTTGATGATTGGTTCGATAAAGCATTAAAAATCGTACCTAATTCAAATCAATTTTCTTTTATTGTGCGAAACATAAAAAATCAAAAAATTGTAGGTTCAACACGTTTTTATGAAATCTTATTTGATCATAAACGTTTAAGTATAGGTTTTACATGGTACACGCCAGAAATGTGGGGTACAGGCATTAACCTTGATTGCAAATTATTACTATTAAACTATGCGTTTAATGAACTGCAAATAAATCGAGTTGAGTTTTACATTGATTCACGAAATGAACGCTCTCGTTTTGCAGTTAAAAAGATAGGGGCAGTAGAAGAAGGCATTCTCCGACAACATATTGTTTTAGATGATGGATATATTCGTGATACGGTTATTTATAGTATTTTAAAAAATGAATGGCCTTTTTTATCTGGCAAATTGATGGAGAAATTAAATAATATATTAACATTTGGGATTTAGATACAAATTTATAACGCGAGACATCGGCTTACATCTGTAATTGTAAGTACACATTGCATTTTTGCACACGCTAATTCATGTGTTAATCTTTCTTTTTCTTTCTGACAACATTCAATAGTTTCCTTCAGTTTTTTAGAATCTAATTCAACAAGTTCAGTAGCCGTTGAGAGTTTAAATGTAGTTCGAATTCTTGATGTCAAATCATCTGAAAATGCATTCGTAATTCTGGCATTTTTTTGCAAATCTTCATGAAATTTGGCTTGCCATTTCTCGTTCAAATCAGACAAATCTTTGGATTTTATGCAACCATCTAAGAAACATAAGAGATCTGCCTTTGTTTTTTTGCCAATTTCACTGTGTTTTTCTTGACTGTAAATTTCTGCACGAATATTTTGAGCTGATTTCATAACTACTTCAGTTTTTTCTTTTTTTAGCTTTTCAATACGAGAATAATCTAACAATTTTTCTTGTGCTTCTTTTATCTTTTTATCAAGATCTTGAAGTTCATTTTCACTATCAGAGATTGCTGAAGGAAAAGTACCTGCTTCAATTTGACTTAAAATAAACATATGATTTTCATCTGGATTTAAATTTATCCTTTTGCAAAGATCACTACTTAATTTTTGTATCCATTCCTCGTCTAAACTGGTGTCTTTTGCTAACAATCGTACGAATTTATCCAATTTATCTTCTAGCATTTCCTGTTCACTTTGCTCTTCTTGTTGAGGAGAAATTAAATAGGTACCAATTGAGTGCGCTTGATTTGGAACTAATTGAAAAAAGTGATGAAGTGTCTTCGAATAAATACGACCAATTTTCGCGCTATTACTCACATATATGGCAAATTCAAAAATTTCTTTTTTAGTATCACGAGCTAATTTTTTAGCATTTGGTTTAAGACTTAATTTATATAAAAGTTCATGTGTTGGAAATGGCATATAGAACTCCAGGTTTAATAATAGTTATAATTTCAAGTTTCCAGCGAGTGTAGCAAACGTTACAAATCAAGTCTATTAATAAGACCAGTTACCCGCTTGATGGCTGATAACGGTTCAATCACTGCAAAAGAAAAAATCAATAAAAAACAAATAACTCAAATGATCATTGTTATATCTGCGTAAACAATGCATTTGAAAGAATATTCAGTTTTAATCTACAGCTTCTTGCGCAACTCTATCCATTCTTGCTTATCATGTTAGTATTGTATTTATTAATTTAAGATTATACTTTAATCAGTGATTAACGCGGCTTATTCTTAAAAGGATATAAATTCAATGTCTGAAAATGCAGCACAAATAAAAGTGCATACATTACGTGTAAGCCGTTGGCTTATAATAAATTATTGTTATCTTGTTACCAATGGGAGCGATGGAATCTTAATTGATCCAGCTTGGGAAAAAGACAAGATAAAAGATAAAATGAAGGAGACTAATATAACATTAAGAGGGATCTT
>JANWKO010000073.1 GCA_025451335.1 Gammaproteobacteria bacterium | reverse complement strand
TGCAAGTGCAGGAGCATAATGTTTACTATAGTATTCGTGATCGATTACGAAAGTATTAATCCCCGTCGCTTTGGCTTCACGAATTAAATAATCTAATTTATCGGATTTTTCTAAGGTATATTGCGTTAAGTATATACCTTTATCCCAAGCTTGAGCAGTTGAAATGGCACCGACAAGCATGAGTGAAGATGTTATAGCTGCAAATCCTAGTTTTCCCATAGCTGCATCCTCTTTATTGGTTTTTCTATAGTTTCAGTATAAACCAACAAAATACTCTTTTGTTAACAAGATCTTAAAATATTAATTTTTGAGTTATTTTTGCTATTACTTATTTGTCGTGATTAAAGGATGTTCAATTTTTTTTAGGTAATAACAACCTTGAAGCTATCATCTCAAATTCTCCAACAAAAGTAGTTGTATGAAAGTTTTTAGGCGATGATTTTGATCATAAAATAATCATAAAAATCGAATTTTTTATCCTGGTTATTTTTTTACAACTTTAATGAAGGATAAATAATCGTATCAGAATCTGATTCTTTTGATCCATTGTATTTCCATATGCCTCGCAATCGAAAATGATCACTGATTATTTTATCTTGTGAAAATGGAATGATTGTTGTTGTAAATTCGCCTTTCAAACCTTCTTTGCTACACATGAGAGCATCAATTATCTTGCCTTCTGTGTCTTGAGAAGTCAGTTTTATAGAAGGATTTTGTCTATATTCTTTTAGCCTATCAGGATGAAGAGTCGAACCTGTAGGTGCATTTTTTTCTTTTGCTAAAGAAACGAGTTTTTTATTGTATGTTTTTCCTTTACCTTTAATAAAAGGTTCATCAAAACGTGTGTTTATCCAATTAGTTGGGCGAGTATATAAAAATGATTGGAACCAGTTATAAATTCCTGCATATTTTACATCGCCACGTGAAAATCCATTATTACTCATGCCAATGCTTTTTGATTCAGTTTTGCGTGGATCATCAACCGAAAAATTCACATCACCATCAAATAAACTCGCTGCATGAATAAGTGCTGCTTGATTTTTGATGGGAATATTGTGCCATTTAACAAAATGATTATGCATTTGTTGCATTTGCTTGCCGCGTATTTCTGACGTGGTTTCGTATCGCAGACTTGCACTTGCTCCTGCTTGGAGATGAGTGTTATAAACTGTAATAAAATGTTTTTTATCAATTTGAATTTTAACAGCCATAAATCCTTTGTTTGCTAAAAATCTTTCGACGAATCCTTTAGTATCCGTAAATTTTTCAAAATACTGGTCAATAATCGGGTATTTACTAAAAATCATTAGTCCACTCCCAGCATTTAAAAATTTTTCACCTAATTTATTCGTGTGATAAGGATAATCTTTTTTTAATTGATCAATAAGATATTGACGAGTTTTGCCAGCAAATGCCTCTTGAAAACATAGTATATCAGCTGATGATTTGCTTTCCTTGAAATGCTCCATCAACCATTCAGCTCGCTGTAGATTGGGGCCCAATATTTTTCTATTTATTTGGAATATTGTCATGCCGCAAAGAGTAGCGCTTGGCAGCATTGCGAGATTTTGTCCATCTATAATAACTTGTAGTTCTTCGGGACTTTTTTGTTCGGTTTTTTTTTCTGATTTAATTAATGTATCATATTGTTTAATTTCAAAAATTTCTGTTTTGTCTTCTTGAGGTTGATCAATAAGAGTGTTGTATTTTGGACTACTAGGAGGAGAAAAAGATTGTTCTGGGGAGGTTCTTTGCATGTGCTTTCCTTAACTTATGTTTAATATTTTTTATTAAATCCTTCTATTTTCCGCAGCAATAATAACTAACTGATCCCAAGAACGCCAGTTTCGGTTAAGAAATAAATTTCTTAACAGGAGCTGGCGTTAGAAGTAAAATCATTCTATGGATATGAAAGTCTGAAACATTAACATTATTTGTTGAAATGAACAAACTTGATGCATATAATAGGGCGCTTTGATTATCCTTTTTAATAGGTTGCATATGCCTTTACCTAAAGTTAAAAAAGAGACATTACCAAAAACTTTTGAAATAAACGGACTTAAAGTAGCTCTGCAAAAAGCGCTTGGCTATTATTTCCAATTTTTAAAATTTCCCCTCGGAGATAAAGCCTTAAAAAAATATTTTCTAATGTATTCCGCAGCAAAGAATGATGTTGAATTATATAAAATTGCTTTGGATATGCTAAAAACGGGCCCAGAACCTTTAAAATTTATTACTGCAACTTTAATGTCAACAAATGAAGAAATTTATTTTGAATTTGATAAATGTTTAATATTAACCACTGAAGAGGTGAGCAAAGGTCGTCGTTTTTCTGAGTATAAAAAATTAGAAGAATTTGCAAAAAGCGATAAAGGAAAAAATATTATTCAACATGCAATGTCGACTGTTGAAGAATTAATTCCTCTTGAACGCTCTAGTCCTAAACCTTTTTAAGCTTAAAGATCTTAGGGTCTGTCAACAGGCCCCTTTAACTCCTCTTTCCAGAAAACCCAGACAAATATACTTTGTAAAGTGGGTTTAAAAAAATCAAAAAAATGATAAATGAACAATTAAATCCTTAATTACTTCAACGGTTACTCCTTAAGAAGCGTAAAATAAAATTATAGAGAAACAAAATAAGAGGGGGAGTAGCCATGCAAATGTACAAGACATGTGTAGCTGCTTTTTCAATTTTATTATTCTCAATAAATACTTTTGCTGATTCTTTTTATTTTGATTCTTTTGATTCAGATGATTCCTCCTTTTCAGGAGGTTCAAGTGAGCCAGCCAGTTATTCCTCAAATTACATTCCACGAAATAGTTATAGTCAGCGAAATTACAATCCTCCAAAACGACAACGTGTCTATACGCAATCGATTGGTGATGATGACGATAGCAATTACTATGATTCTTCTTACTCACGTTTGCCACGTCGGATCTCATCTTATGGCGAACCCGTCATTATAGTGGATCCGCATGTTCACGCTTGGGGAGCTTACACAGGAGAAGGAATTTTGTTACGTTCAGGACTCGCTTCTGCAGGATCAAATTGGTGTTCTGATTTGGGCCGTTCCTGTCGAACTAAATCAGGATCATTTCGTATTTATTCATTAGGGGATGGCGATTGCGTATCTAAAAAATTTCCTTTAGGTGAGGGTGGTGCTCCCATGCCTTTTTGCATGTATTTTAATGGTGGTCAAGGATTGCATGGATCAAATGAAGTTGTGTCTGGAAATGTGAGTCATGGTTGTGTGCGTATGCATGTTTCAGATGCAATGTGGTTACGGTTTAAGTTTGCGAGGGTGGGGACGAAGGTTATTGTGAGATCCTACTAGGTCGAAGATAAACAATTTTCGGCTCAGCCTAGCGAATTGATTTCTGACCCTATTTAAGGTTAGGCTTAATTATCGATATTTAGATTCGCGCCACCATCATCATCTGTACGTAAATCCTGATCATAAGTATTTTCGTAATATATGTTGGCACTTGGTTGGACATACACCGGCGCGGTCACTTTTTGATGAATGCATCCACCCTGACATGGAACCCAATCATTCGTGCAAACACAAGCAGGCTGAATAGTTGGATAATAATAGTAGACAGAAACAGAATAACGATTAGTGATCCGAGGTCGAATTATCCTATGACGACGATGACAAGGTTTGCGATAATGTTTTACTACCCGATGACGGCAAGGTTTATGTACGCGATAACACCCTGGTTGATAACAAGGGGAAACAATATCCGGCGAAGATACTAAATAATATTCTGCACAAGCTTGGCAACTAAAGAGGGTGCAAACTGTAAAACTGCCAATCAATGAGACAAGCTTACTCATAGTCTTCATAAGCTTCACTCCCAATATGTTTTTATTTTATCACTTTGAACAAATGCCATGTGCTTTATCCTAGAGTTAATGTCTTATAAACTTGCAAAAAACGTCTATTTATTTATTAACTCATTGATAAATTGGACAAAAAAACTATCAGACTAAAATTTACACAAATAACAAATTGTGTTATAATTGTTCAGTTTATTGTTAAATGATGCATATTCGGTTCCGAGAGCATTTAGATGCGTTGAGCGGTAGAAATTGCAAACTGGAGAATACAAAGTGAGGCAAATCGGCAAACTTATTTATAACAATATTTTTTTGCAAGTTTTAATCGCAATTTTTCTTGGTGTATTAGTTGGTATGGTATGTCCGCAGTTAGGAAAAGAAGCTAATTTTGCCAGTCTCGTCTTTGTTAAACTGATCAAAATGATCATTGTTCCTCTGGTTTTTGTCACGGTTATTCTCGGCATATGTCAGCACCAAGGTCAAAAAAATCTCGGTTATTTAGCCATAAAAACTCTTATTTATTTTGAAGTCATCGCAGTACTCGCGATAGGGTTGAGTTTTGCGGTAGCTTTTTGGATACAACCAGGCGTGGGATTTGATGCTCAAAAAGCATTTCACGGCGATATATCTGATATTCTGAGTAAAGTTTCACATTCACATGGTGGAATCCGCGAATTTTTGTCAAATATTGTCCCAGACAATTTTGTTGCGGCATTAGCAAGTCATAATTTACTTTCAGTTATGTTGCTCGCAATTATTTTAGCTTTTGCTTTGAATGGTATTAATGATCAACATAAAACAGTTATATTAACTTCTCTGCATGCATTCAATGATTTGTTTTTTCGAATTATTATGATGATTAGTCGATTGGCGCCTTTAGCCGCATTTGGGGCAATTGCGAACGAAGTAGCGACAGCAGGAATAGGTTCTCTTGTTTCATTACTTTATCTTTTGTTGACTAATTTAGTTGCCATGCTCGCATTATGCGGAATTTTATTTATGGCTTCTTTTTGTTATCTTTTTAATCCTTTTAAATTAATGTACCACATTAAAGAAGAACTGATGATTGCTTATGGTACGTCTTCGTCAGAATCTGTCTTTCCACAATTGATGAGCAAGTTAGAATCTTTTGGTTGTTCGAAAAATATTGTCAGTTTTGTATTACCCGCAGGTTATTCATTTAATTTAGCTGGAAGTGCAGTATACGTCGGAACAGCCGTTATTTTCTTGCAGCAAGTTTATCATGTGCCACTTCACTGGTCAGATGTTATTATGCTATTTGCTATTATCATGCTGACTTCAAAAGGTGTAGCAGGAGTATCTGGCGCAGGATTTGTTACACTTGCCGCAACGCTTGCTGCTATTCCCAATGAAATGATTCCTATCGCTGGGTTAGCCTTGTTATTAGGCATTGATCGATTTATGTCAGATGCAAGAACAATCAGCAACGTTGTTTGTAATTCCCTAGTCACGGTTATGATTTCAAAAACTGATCAAAAACTTAAGATTTAAAATGATTCTAGTTTTTATTCTGTTTTATTTGAAAAAATAAATCGTTCCATGCCGAATATATTAACAAAAATATTCTATCCAAATTTTAATTTAATAGCTTGCTTAGCAATTTTATTCTACACAGCAATTTTTTAATTCTTGCTTTTACGCATCCATTTACGTAAATTTGATTTTATTTTATATTTAAAAAATAAGAAATATGAGCAGTTCAGGGACAATTTTATTAACAATTATTCGGATCTGATTATAATTAACTTGGTTAAATTCAAATCAAAGATTTGTTGCAATCATAGCAAAATTAAAAACAGACTCTGCAAAAAATAAGCAAGGATATAGACTATGCTTTCTCAAAATAATATCTACTCTAGTAAACAAATTTTAGAATGGGAAAAAAAGCTTAATTCATTACCAATTGAGATTAAACAAAACGAATATAAGATTGAACAGAGTCGAGAAAAAATTAAGCAACTTGAGGAAGATTTATCTGATCAAAAAGATAAAATCATAGAGCGAAAAAATACAATCAAAAGTTTGAAAGCTCGCATATCAATTCTGCAAAATTTAAAAGAGATTGATAATTTGCAGCAAATTATTCCGCCTCACGAAAAACAAATTGAAGAATTAACACCAAAATTGAGTGAATACGATGCAAAAATTAATCCTTTAAAAGATGAAATCAAACAACTGGATAAATATATTGCAATAAAAAATGCGCAGCAAGAATTAGAAAAAGCGACTCATGTCAAGAATACAAATGAAAGCGATAAAATAGCGAATGAACATAATCTGGAAGATAATAAAATTGAATTGAGCCGAGTCAATAGCGAAATTCAATATATAGAACCGCAAATTCGTGATTTACAAGAAGCGTTAAATAGACAAGATCGTGAACGTAGAGAACGTGATAATCAAGAACGAATACGACGAGAGAATGAGCAAAGTAGTTGGGAACGTCAGGAATACGAGAGACAACAAGCTGAAAAACGAGATTGGCAAAGAAATGAGGAAGTAACTCAATCTCAGGCTCGAGTAGAATGGGAACAGATTGAACGTAATGTTCAGCGAGCAGAAGATACATCCTGGGAAAGAAGTGAAGTAGAAAGACGCAGTCAAGAAGATAGGAGAGATAGAGAAGAACATTCTCGCTTTGAACAATTTTTGCGTGATGCAGCAACTCGATTTGACATTGCCAATAGGGAAGAAAGTAGCAGACACGAGGGTGAACTTCGTTCCATGAGAAGTCGCCATTCGGAACAAGAACAAACTGAAACGCGACGTTATCAACAAGAATTAGAAGAGATTAAAAATCGACAAGAAAGGGAACGTCGTGAATTACATCATCATAGACATCCCCATGATCAAGGTTCGCTTGGTTCAACGAATCCGCAACCAGCATTTTCAGGTGGATCAATGGGGGCAACTAACCCGCAACCAGTATTTTCAGGCGGATCCATGGGGGCTACGAATCCGCAACCCGCATTTGCAAATCAAGGCTCCCTAGGATTAGCTTTTGCTCCGCAACATGACGGAGAAAGACATCGTCGATTCCAAGAATTAAAAGAGCGTCATGAGCGAGAAATTCGACTCGCGATGGAAAGACATCGTTTGGAACGGGATGGTCATGAAAGAGATCGTCGAAATGAAAGCAATCAAATCGAGCGGAATCATGTTCAAAAACGCTCCGAATTAGAATCCCGTTATAATCAAGAAAAGCGCGGTCTGGAAACTCGCGAAAGAGAAAGGCAATGCGCAATTAGAGAGAATCGAGAGCGACGCGAACGTGAACATCGATCTACTTTACAACGAGATCGAGATCGTCGAGAACAGGAATATCAGCGATTACAACGACAACAACATAATCAAAGAGAAGCGCAATTTCTTAATAGTTCTAGTTTTGAGCATGGTCGAAGAGTGCAAGAACGCCAGGCAACGGTGGAAAGTGAAAAACAACTGTATCAAAGTCACGAAGAGCAGCGTCGACGTGATGAACAACCGGAAAGGACAGCAAAAGAAAATAAACTTTATGATTTAAGAGCGCAACTTAATCAATTACAAAGTAATCGAATTCAAATTGAAAGAACAATTGCTGATTTAAGGTCAGTAATCGATACTTGCAACAAAACTATTGAATCAGCGCAACAAACAATTGAAAGATCGCAATTGATACTTAAATCAATGTCAGCTGAAGATTTTAAAAATGCTGATCAAAAACAACTACCGCTTTTCGAAAGTCAATGGCGTGATTGTGTAGCTAAAAGAGATTTATTAATTGCAGAGAAAAAAGAAATTGAATTAAAAATAGAAAAACATGTTACTGAAATTAAAAAATCGCAAAATCAAATAGATATGTTGCGGCAACAAAATCTGAATCTTACACCTGATGCAACATTATTCGCTTCTGTAGTTAATCTTTCAGATTTAGAATTAACATTAACTGATACAGGTGAGCAAAAATCTGGATTTGAAAGAGAAAAATTGAATATCGAAAATAAAATTAAAGAATTAAATAATGATATTGAAAAAGTTACTGGAATAAAACTTTCTACTCAATCTGAGTTAGATCGACTCGAAAGGGACAAGTTTTTAACCTCGTTGCGCGATGATCCGCAATCACTATTTAGAAATTTAGTAAATAAAATAAAAATAGCATTTGATAAATATGATGAGGATCATCCAAGTGGTCAAAGCGTAGAAGTTCAAATATGTATTGTTGAGAAAGAGTCTATTATTAAGCAAATAATGCACCATGAAAATGAATATGAACCTGGAGATGCCAAAGAAGCTGATAAGGCTATTTTTAATAAAACATTTTTTTGCAAATATCAATGGTTGTGTGGTTATCTTCGATATTTACAAGAAACAATTGCAAATTCTGCTAACAATACAGAATTCCGTGAATTGATTGAAAGTTTGTTTGAAAAAGATATTTTAGAAGCATCAGAATCTTTAGAAGCATTTATAGCACTTAATCTGAAAGAGATGGATTATGCAGACCTTGTTGATTATCGTTTTGCAGAATATAAAAAAGTAGAAGCGATTTTGGAATCAGAGCTTGAAAATACGCCGGAAGGTTCTAAAGAATTTCAGAGCTTATATGAGAAGGGTCGTGATGTTTTAAAGGTTATCAAAGAACGACAAGCATTAGAAGTTAACCCGAACTTGCATAGTGAAAATCATGAATCAAAAGATATTTCAGTATCAAAAGGGAAATTTGATTTAACTAATGTTGATTTGCACAAACGTGTCTTGCAAAAAACGCAGGCGCTTTTAAAATCGCCTGGTGATAAAAAATTACAAGACCAATATAAACAGTTAATTGCTCTGCAAAAAACAGGACATTCTTCACTCTGTCAAAAATTATGTGGAATACTTTTTGCATTTGTAGGAGCAGCAATTGTTGCTGCGAGTGTGGTAGCTGGTTTCTCAGTGGGTTTTGGAATAGCCTCTGCGGGTATTACATTTGGTTCAGGATTATGTTTGTCAGGAATTGCGCTTTTTTGTAATGGTAGAAGTAAAGGACCGGTAAAAAAGATGGAAACTTTTTTAGCGTCAGCAACAAAAGTAAAGCCAGAATATGTAGAAAAAAATGTTGAAAGTGAACCCGGAATGGAGACTAACTTTTCCACAACTGATATGAGCCCAACGGTTGGTGAAGGGCAGACGGAGCCTAGTGCGCCTCCGTATTATGCGCTATCACCTTAGGATTTGATAATGCATAACTTATGATTCAATGTCAGTGGGTCTAGCCATGGCAAAGTTCACATTGCTTTTCCAGCGCGAGCCCACTTTCCAAGCAAATGCGGAAGGTTGGCCGGTGTCTGGATTAATTTTTAATAATAATTTACCCATGCCGATCCCAGATAGACCGCCAGGTCGAGTATCTTGACTGTGTCCAGACGCTGCGGAATCTGCCACGCTGACGGTGAAAGTGTCTCCATCACGAATGGGTTTATTCATGACAACCATGACATGTCCACCTGTAGATCTTCCAAGTTTATTTTTATAACGAAAAACTAAAATATCACCAGGCTGTAATTGTTCCACATCTTCAACTTTACTCCAAAATTCATCATTATCGGACAAGCCTTTGAAAAAATCGTAATAATTTAAAGTATTAGGTTTGTCTGATCCAGTTGAGTTCACTAAGCTCAAATAAGCATTGGGATAGACTGAGCGAAGTGTGTGGTCAACGTAGGCTGAGCAATCAACAATATAGATCCCACGTGATGAATCAAAATGAGAGGCGCCAAGTTTATAAGCACTGTATCGAAGAGTTTCGACTGATCGTTTTACAAATCCGACTAATCGTTGTTCGATAGAAGCAACCAAACCAATATTTGGTTTTGATTCAATTTCGGCTGTCGAATTAATTTGCGCTGGATAATGTTTTATTCTCACCAGATTTGAAGAGTTTTGTTGAGGGCGTGAATGATTGACAGAATGTTTATTTGAGGTTTTGGTCAAATTTTCATTAGTTTTTGTAATAATATTTTTATTTGTTTTCGTATTTGATCTTTTATTCGATTTTCTTTTTGTTTTTGTTTTTTTATTTTTGGCTATTACGTTATGCTTATTTTTTATTAGACTTTTTTTTGCTACGGATTGGTGTTTAGTATTTTTTTTTATTTTGTGATGTATACTAACAGCGTGTTTTTTTGTTGCGGCTTTTTTTGATTGTGTGGTTTCTGCAAGACAGGAGCTGCTTACTAAGAATAAAATTAGCCAAATTAATATAAATTTCTTTTTCTTAAACAAGGTTACGTCCCTATTGATTTTCTGCTACTCACCAAAATTCAAGTTGATGGCAAGGCTTCTACTGAAAGCATAGAATTATATCTTTTTTTGTTTTTTAGAGCTACTGCGCGAATTATTAATAAGGTTAAACTTGGCCAATAATATAAAAATTGATTAAATTAACTTCTTCTGCAAGTTATTTTAAATCTTTTTATTGTGTGAATATCAATTGTAACGTCATAATTGAAGTATTGTTTTGATTAATTTGGCAAAACTGTGATGTTCAAAAAAACTCAACCTTATTTTTGGTTTGCACTGATAGGACACTTGTTACTCTTATTGAGTTTAGTAACTATTCTTAGAAACGAAGTTATTTATAAACCTAAAACGGATGAAAATCGATATTTACCTGCCTATATGTATCATCCACCAACACAACCAACACAGGCAACTCAACCTTCTACACCTCAGCAGGTTATTCAACGCTCTCAACCGAAACGTTTTCCGCCTTTAAAAAAAGTTCCAATTTCATTTTTAGGAATTGAAAAGCCAGCCGACCAGCAAAAAATGCAACAAATGCAGCAGCAAGCAAAAGTATTTCAAATACCTCGACCCAGTTCAGTAAGTTATAATGCACCAAATCAAGCATTGACAATGAAATCTGATGAGACAATAGACGAACCTTTGTTGCGTTTATTGACGAAAGCAACAGCAGAGCGTTTAATTTATCCACAAATTGCAGTAGCTCTTCGTCAAACAGGATTGGTTAAACTTCGATTTTATATCTATCCAAGTGGACAGATTACGCAAATATCTTTACTTAAATCTTCTGGATTCGATCCACTTGATAATGCTGCATTAGATGCCGTTCGTGCTATGTCGCCAGTGAGAAATGTTAATGTTTATCTTAAGAAGCCCAAATTTATTACGGCTTATATTCATTTTAGCGAATAAACACCAAATTATTTAAACACAGAGCAGCGAACGAAGATTCATTCATCCTGAAAAAATCAAGCCAGCTACTCTATGCGAGGGGCATTATAATATATTTAAAAAATGTTAACAAACCCTTCTTAATCATATTATTTTTTTTGGGTATTTATTGCTGAAACAATGAAATCAATTTTTACTTCATCCTTAATAGCGTTCGTATCCGACCATTGTCCTTGTCCGACCCCAAAGGCGGTACGTTTAATTGTTGTACTGCCTTTCATGAGAGCATGAGTTGGAGAATATTCTTCTTGATTAAAATTAATCACGACTGGAAGAGTTTTATCTCTAAGAGTGAGCATACCTTTTGCCTGATAAGTTTTATTTCCTGTGCTGATAATTTCATTAGATTTATAAATGCCTTGTGGAAAATCTTTTGAATCAAACCAATCTTTGCCTTTTAATGTATCCGATAATTGATTGTAGGGATCAGATATGGAATTCATATCAATGAGTATTTTAATTTGGCTTGATTTCAATTGATTTGGATCGAAATTAATTTCCCCGGTGAATGATTTAAATTGACCTGAAACAGGCGCATTATTTTGAGTCGCTGTAAATTTTAAGCTGCTTTTGTCAGGCTCTATTTGCCAAGTTGTGGCAGCGATAGAAAGAATAGGAAGAAATAAGCATATTAATGCTAATAACCAATTTGTTAATGATTTTCTCATATCATTCTCCGTAATATATCATCTCTATTGATAAAGTGATGTTTAAGTGCCGCAGTGATATGAATTATCAGAAGAGCAATTAATCCATAACCCAGCCATTTATGAATTTCAGTAAATAAATTCATTAAATTTGCGTCAGCTGTAATAAGATCAGGTAATACAAACCAACCAAAAAATGAAACTGGTAAGCCTGCCGCTGATGTCATTAACCAACCTGTTATAGGCATTGCGAACATAAGAATGTAAAAAATCCAATGTGCTGAGCGTGCGGCTACTTTTTCCCACCAAGGTATTGACAATAGCGGAGTAGTATTAGAAAAACGCCAAATGATACGCATCAAAACTAAGAGCAGGGCTAATAAACCGTATTCTTTATGCCAGCCATATAATTTGAGTTTATCTAAACTAATAGGTAACTGGACCATATATAAACCTAAAATAAGTAAGGCAATCAACAAAATTGCCATAGTCCAATGCAGTAGTATAGCAATTAGCCCATAATTTGATTTCGTATTTTTAATTAACATTGTATTTGTATCCTTAAACCTAAATACCTCTTTGTGATTGATAATAAGCAATCAAAAAAAGCACTACTATAAAAAAAATTGCGACTGATGTGATATTACGAATAAATTCAGTTCGGGCATTTTTTTTGATATTATCAATCAGACCTGTCATTAAATAGGAATCTAGCAAAAAAGTGAGCGCATGTTGATCATTAGATTTTTCATCTGATATTTTTGTCTCTTCAATTAAATTATCTCTAAATTGATTAAATTTTTTCATGTTAATTTTTGGCATAGTTTTTTTTATATGATTAATTAATTCATCTATTCTGCTTTTGTTAAGAACAAAAGCATCGAGATGATCATAAATAAAGTTACCTGTTTTTTCGAAATATTGTCTAGCTACATCCATTTTATTGTCATTAAAATAATTTTGAGCTTGAATTCTTGTTTGTTTGGCAATTCTTATAATACATATTGCTTTTCGACGTTTGTAAAATTTTTGCAAATCGATATTGTCTTGATAAATTTTTTCATCTTTTTGTATCAACTGTAATGCTTTGGTGTAGTTTTTTTCTGCCATTAAATCGATTATTGGCGTTACCAATCCTGCGCTTTGTTTGAGTTCTTCGAGAACTGATATATCTTGTTTGATTGTTGCTTCCAAATTAGAAGTACTAACAAATTTTAAAATGGAAGCTAGCAAACAAATGGCTTTATCAGTTTTTTTAAATTGTTTATGTAGTGTCAAGATGATATTTTTGGTTGCTTCTGCTGCTCTGTTACGCAAAATTCTAATTTCAGAGCTTTCGTAAACTCCTAAATCTATCATTTTGTCAAAG